>JADYZA010000058.1 GCA_020853375.1 Verrucomicrobiota bacterium
AGAGCCCTGAAATCGTGCTCTACGGTGCCAGCACCATCGGCCGCAGTTTGGCTCCGACCGTTGCCGTCATGGGCTGGGCCGGGCTCACCGCCGACTGCACGGAGCTCGACTTCGACACCGAACGCCAATGCCTTCTCCAGACGCGCCCAGCCTTCGGCGGCAATATCATGGCCACCATCATCTGCCCGGACCACCGCCCGCAGATGTCCACCGTCCGCTCCAACGTTTTCAAGAAAGAGCGCGTCAGCGAAAAAGAATCCGGCGAAATCGTCGATGTGAAGATCGATCTTTCCGGCGTTAAAGAGCGCATGAAGCGGGTCGAAAGCGTCGTCGAAGAAGTCAACACCGTTGACCTCAAAGCGGCTGACTACATTGTTTCCGGCGGACGCGGTGTCGGCTCGCCCGAAAACTTTAAAGTGATCGAAGCCTTGGCCGGAGCTCTCGGCGGCGCGGTCGGCGCCTCGCGCGCCACCGTCGATGCGGGTTGGATTTCGCATCATCATCAGGTCGGACAGACCGGCAAAACCGTTTGCCCGCTGATCTACATCGCGTGTGGTATTTCCGGCGCCATTCAGCATTTGGCCGGTATGCAGAGCGCGGATTTGATCATCGCTATCAACAAAGACTCCGCCGCGCCGATCTTCGACGTGGCCGACTTCGGTCTGGTCGGCGACTTGCATCAGATCGTGCCGGAATTCACCAAGCAGATTAACGCGCTTAGAAGTTGAAGGACATGAGTGAAGACGCGTCCATAATTCCGATCGAGCGGGTCGAGCAGTCGATCTATTTGATTCGGGGCCACAAGGTGATGCTGGATCGCGATCTGGCCGGACTTTATGGCGTGGAAACCCGCGTTTTGAATCAGGCGGTTAAGCGGAACGCCGAGCGGTTTCCGGCCGACTTCATGTTTGAACTGACCCGGGAGGAAATCCGGAACATATCACAATTTGTGATATGTTCGACCCTCAAGCACGCTCCGAAGGTTTTTGCCTTCACAGAGCAGGGTGTGGCGATGCTTTCCGGTGTTCTGAAAAGCCCGCGGGCGGTTGAGGTGAACATTGCCATTATGCGTACGTTTGTAAAATTGCGCCGGATGCTTGAATCGAATGAAGTGCTGGCGCGCAAGCTGGCGGAACTGGAGTCGAGGTACGACGAACAGTTTCGTGTGGTGTTCGAGGCGATTAACGAACTGATGATTCCGCCGGAGCCGAAGAATAATCCGATCGGATTCCATGTGCGCGAGGACTCGGGCGTTTATACAGTTCGAAAAATTTCGTAGAGGCGGAGATTACAAACCTTGGAAAACGTCGTCATCATCGGAACGGGGCCCGCGGGATACACCGCCGCGATTTATACGGCGCGCGCCAACCTCAATCCGCTGGTGATCGAAGGCTTTCAACCCGGCGGTCAGCTCACAACGACGACCGAGATTGAAAATTATCCCGGCTTTCCGGAAGGAATCGACGGCACCACGCTGACGACGCAGATGCGCCAGCAGGCCGAAAAGTTCGGCGCGCGGTTTAAATCCGGCGAAGTGGTTTCGGCTTGTCTGACCTGCCATCCGCATAGCATCACACTGAGCGACGGCGAAAAGATCGAGGCGAAAACCATCATCATCGCCACCGGTGCCAGCGCGCAGTATCTCGGCATCGAGTCCGAACAAAAGCTGATCGGTCGCGGCGTTTCCGGTTGCGCGACCTGCGACGGCGCATTCTACCGCGATGTTCCGGTCGCCGTGGTTGGCGGCGGCGACACCGCGATTGAAGAGGCTTTGTTCCTCACCCATTTTGCTTCCAAGGTTACTGTCATCCACCGCCGCGACCAGTTCCGAGCTTCGAAAATCATGGTCGAGCGCCTGCTGGCGCATCCGAAAATCGCAGTGATCTGGGATTCCGTGATCGACGAGGTGACGGATGTCGCCAAAAACGAGGTGACTGGCCTGAAAATCCGCAACGTCAAAACCGGCGCGCTTTCCGAGCTGGCTGTCACCGGACTATTTGTTGCGATTGGACATAGGCCGAACACGAAAGCGTTCGCTGGCCAGCTCGATATGGATCATGCCGGTTACCTGATCACAAAAAACACCCGCACCAACATTGACGGCGTGTTTGCGGCGGGCGACGTGCAGGATCCGGTTTATCGTCAGGCGGTTTCCGCGGCCGGTTCGGGCTGTATGGCCGCGCTGGAGGCGGAGCGCTATTTAGGAAGTATGGAATAGGATTAACCAAGGAGAACAGTATGGGCGAAATCAATTATGGACTGACAGAAGAGCAGCTCGAAATCCGGGCCATGCTCGACGAATTCGGTAAAGAACGCATCGTGCCGGTACGCGCCGAGCTCGACGAAAAAGGCATCTTCCCTTCCGCCCTGCTCAAAGAGCTGGCGCAGATGGATATGATGGGCCTTTACATCGACGAAGCATACGGAGGCATGGGCGTCGGCCACCTCGGTTTCTGCGTCGCTGTCGAAACCCTCAGCAAATACTGCATCGGCGTTTCCGTTTCCTACGCCGCCAACGCCCTTGGCGCCGACCCGATCATCATCGGCGGTTCCGAAGAGCAGAAGAAAAAATATCTTTCCCCGCTCGCCAGCGGCGAAAAATGGGCCGCCTTCGGTCTGACTGAGCCGAACGCCGGTTCCGATGCGGGCGGCATCGCCACCACGGCTGTCAAAAAGGGTGACAAATACATCCTCAACGGCACCAAACAGTGGATCACCAACGGCGGCGAAGCCGACACCTACACCATTCTGGCCGTCACCAACAAAGCCAAAGGCGCCCGCGGCGTTTCCTGCTTTATTGTTGAAAAAGGCACGCCTGGTTTCACCTTCGGTAAGAAAGAAGACAAGCTCGGCATCCGCGCCTCCGCCACCCGCGAACTCATCTTCCAGGACTGCGAAGTTCCGGCCGAAAACCTCATTGCCAAAGAAGGCATGGGTTTCCTGCTCGCCATGAAGACGTTCGACATTTCCCGCCCCGGCATTGCCGCGCAGGGTGTTGGTCTGGCGCAAGGCGCGCTCGACATGGCCGTAGACTACGCTCGCGTCCGCCACCAGTTCGGCAAACCGATCATCGCCAACCAGGGCTTGCAGTGGATGCTCGCCGACATGGCGATGAAAGTTGAAACCGCCCGTGCCATCACCTACGTCGCCTGCAACACCATCGACGGCGGCGAAAAGGATGTCTCGAAAATCTCCGCCATGTGCAAATGCTATGCCGGCGATGTCGCCATGTCCGTCACCACCGACGCCCTGCAGGTTCTCGGCGGCTACGGCTTCATGAAAGAATACCCGGCTGAAAAGATGATGCGCGACGCCAAGATCCTCCAGATCTACGAAGGCACCAACCAGATTCAGCGCGACGTCATCGGCGCGGCCCTCATCAAAGAGTACGCCTCCAGAGCCAAATAAAAGTTTTCCAAGGTTTGGAAACGAAAGCCGCCTCGGAAACGGGGCGGCTTTTTTGTCGCAGGGCGAAATGTAGAGTTGGCTCTATGAGCCAATTCTTTCGGCTCGCAGAGCCGACTTTACATCCTTAGAGTGCCCGCATGAAACGGCGGAACATTCTCTGGACGGCAGGAATTCTTGCGGCGCTGACACTCGTGCAATGCCACTGGGTTTTTCCGCCGTTGCGCCGCGCCGATGCCATTATCACAATTAAAACCACCGGCTACTGCGCCTCCATGCAGAGTACCGGCTGGAAATTCAACTGGCTCGGACTGCCGGTTTCGCGGAACGGGAAGCTCAAAATCGTCGGACAAACCGCCTCCGGAAGTATGGCCCATCCCGGCACCATCGCCGTCGATCCGAAAGTTTTTCCATCCGGAACAAAATTTTATATTCCCGGTTACGGCTGGGGAATCGCCGAAGATGTCGGCGGCGGCATCAATCGGCGCGAACTCGACCTCTACTTCCGCCAGCACCGCAACGCCGAAAACTGGGGCGAGCAGACTAAAAAGGTCAAAGTCTGGTATCCGCGAACGTAGACGAGGCTTCCAGCCTCGTTTGCATGAGCAAAACACCTTGTTGTGTGGGACGAGGCTGGAAGCCTCATCTACGTTAAGGGAAAGTTCTGCGTCTGGCCGCGATGAAAACTCTCGAATTCTTTTCGGCGCTGTGTTTTGCTCGCGCACATGGAAAACGTTCTGTATTTCGGTGACAATCTCGACATCATGCGGCGCTACCTGCCGGACGAATCCGTTGATCTGGTCTATGCCGACCCGCCATTCAACAGCAACCAGAACTACAACGTGCTCTTCAAAGAAAAGGACGGCAGTCAGGCCGCTTCGCAAATCCGGGCGTTTGACGATACGTGGACGTGGGATTCGGAAGACGAAGCCGTTTATGCTGATCTCGTAACTGCGGGCGGCAAAGTCGCCGATGTTCTCCAGGCCTTTCGTCAGATAATTGGTTCGTGCGATATGCTGGCCTATCTCGTGATGATGGCACCGCGCCTCATGGAATGTCGTCGTGTTCTGAAGCCGACTGGCAGCATGTACCTGCACTGTGACCCGACGGCGAGCCACTATCTAAAGTTGCTCATGGACGCTGTTTTCGGCCCTGCGAATTTCAAAACAGAAATCGTCTGGAAGCGAAGCAGCGCTCACAGCGACGCCAAACAAGGCCGAGCTCAACACGGACGAATCCATGACGTGATTCTGTTCTACACCAAATCTGATGAATGGTTTTGGAATCACGTTTTCACGCCCTACGATAAAGAATACGTGGATGCCTTCTACAAACATATTGAACCAAAAACGGGGCGACGTTATCGCATGGACAATTTGACCGCAGCGAAGCCGGGCGGTGATACGAAATATGAATGGCGCGTCAAACGCCGCAATGGCGGCGAGTGGGAAAGCGATCTCTCCGACGATTGGAAAGCTCCTAAAGACGGGTGGGAATATAAAGGAATTCCTCCGTACAAAGGGCGGTCGTGGGCATATTCCAAGGCAAATATGATTGAGTACGCCAAGACCGGTCGCCTTTGTTTCGCCGGTACAGGAACGCCTTGTTACAAACGCTACCTAGACGAGATGCCCGGTGTACCGCTTCAAGATTGGTGGGGCGACATAGGTCCGATTGGTGCCCAAGCGGCGGAACGACTTGGCTATCCGACACAAAAGCCAATCGCGCTTCTGGAACGGATCATCAAAGCATCGTGTCCGGAAGGCGGCGTAGTGATGGATCCGTTCTGCGGATGCGGGACAACGGTCACAGCGGCGCAAACGTTGGGCCGTCCGTGGATCGGAATCGATATCACGCATCTTTCCATCACGCTGATGAAGGAACGGTTGAAAGATACGTTTGGCGCGGCGGCAAAATTTAAAGTCGTCGGCGAACCGACCAGCGCACCGGACGCAGCGGCGCTGGCGGCTTCCGATCCGTATCAGTTCCAGTGGTGGTCGCTCGGTTTGGTGGGTGCGCGTCCGGTGGAAGAAAAGAAGGGCGCGGACAAAGGGATCGACGGCAAAATTGTTTTCCAAGGCGAATCCGCCGGTAAGTTTGAGTCGGTTATTATTTCGGTGAAGGCCGGAAACACCGGCGTGGCGCATGTTCGGGATTTACGCGGCGTGC
>JADYZA010000059.1 GCA_020853375.1 Verrucomicrobiota bacterium
CGGAAAACAGCTGGCAGGAATCTCAATTTCTCCGCCCGCCATCAGATTGAACAGACGCTTGGCGTGCTCTTTTTCCTGTTCAGCGGTCTCAATGAAAATATCAGCGATCTGTACGTAGCCTTCTTTTCTGGCGACGCTGGCGTAATAGGTGTAGCGGTTGCGGGCCTGTGATTCACCGGCGAATGCCGCCATGAGGTTCTTCTCGGTCTGACTTCCTTTAATTTCCATATGCTTCTCCTTTTTTCAAAAATCACTTGATGCCGTATTTTATGCATTCTTCGAGCGCGTAGCGGTCAGTACAGCCAGCGACATAGTCGCAGACGGTGCGCATGAGTCCTTCTTCCGCAATCCTCGCCTGCGCTTTCTTCCCCAGCGTTTCAGGATGTTCGACGTAGTGCAGAAAAAGCCCGCGCATGAGGGCAACCGCTTCTTTATTGGCATCCAGAACCGCCGGATTCTCGTAAAGCTGCCGATACATAAATTTCGAAAACTCATCGAGCAGTCCGCTCATTTCATCACCGAAAGCAACGATCCGTTCCGGAGCACTCATGACATCGGCAAGGGTTTTCGGATTATGCTTCTTGATTCTCCGGTGTCCTTCGCGCAGGACATCCTGCGCCTGCAAATCGAGTAGATTGCGGATGGTGATGCGCAGGAAATGGATGTCATCAAGTGCGGCGTACTGCTCGCGCGTACGGGCCGCAGCCAACTTCCAAAACGCCAGCTTTTCGAGCTGCTCAAGCGTGATCAGTCCGGCATCCAACCCGTCGTCAACGTCGTGCGCATGATATGTAATATCGTCCGCCACGTCGGCAATCTGCGCTTCCAAATATTGGAAAGGTCCAATTGGATGACCGTCAAGCGCGGCGCCGGGTTTGGCGGCCTCATGCTTGAGCAATCCGGCGCGCACTTCCCATGTCAGATTGAGTCCATTGAACCCGGGATACTGATATTCCAGCTTTTCAACCGCACGCAGACTCTGAAGATTGTGATCAAAGCCGCCGTGTTCTTTCATTAAGTCATTGAGAACATATTCACCGCGATGACCAAACGGGCTATGTCCGACGTCGTGTGCCAGGCAGATGGTTTCGGTGAGGTCTTCATTGACATGGAAAGCGCGCGCCAGCGTCCGTCCGACGGCGGTCATTTCCATCGTGTGAGTCAAGCGGGTGCGATAGTGATCGGCCGTACCGTTGACAAAAACCTGCGTCTTGTATTCCAAACGTCGGAAACAGCGGCTATGCAGAACACGGTCGCGGTCGCGCTGAAAACTGGGGCGTACCGGATGATCGGCTTCCGAATAGCGGCGACCCAGACTCCTTGCGCTGTGCGCGGCGTACGGAGCGAGGTCGCGGGCTTCGAGCTGTTCCCATTCCTGTCGGGCGTGTGTCATGGCGGCATTCTACCTGCCGCGCAAACCGGAACAAGGTTTACGTAACTGAAAATATTCCGGTTTACGTTTTACTCCTTACCGACTACGGTTCCTTCCTATGTACGAAAAAACCATCGGATCGAAAACCGTTTTCGAAGGCCGCATCCTGAGCGTGGATGTGCTGGATATTGAACTGCCGGGCGGACGCACCGGTACGCGCGAAATCGTCCGGCACGGCGCCGCCGTCGCCGTGATCGCCCGGCGGCGGGACGGAAGCTTCGTCTTCATCCGCCAGTTCCGTAAAGCCATGGAACGGATATGTTTCGAGGTCATGGCCGGAAACTGCGACCCCGGAGAAGCGGCGGAAATCGCTGCCGTCCGTGAGCTGAAAGAGGAAACAGGCTACACGCCCGACTCGATTCGGTTCTTGGCCGCAATCTATCCTTTGGTCGGATACTGCACCGAAAAGATCGATGTTTTCTATGCCGAAGTCCACGAACCGGGTGAAACCGATTTTGACCAAGACGAACAGATTGAAACCGTTCTGGTCACCGAAGAGGAAATGGTCGGCATGATCTGCGCCGGAAACGTTCAGGATGCCAAAACCCTCGCCGCTTGGGCCCTCTATAAAGCAATCGTGTAATATAATCCCTTACGCTGAACCCTGATTTATACATTGCTCCTCATGCAAACTCCTGTATATTTACCCGTGTTTAACGGGGAGTTTAACTATGCGCTCATTTACGGTCCTCATCGCGGCGGTACTGATTGCGGCAACCGGTTTCGGTGGAGTAATCAATCAGGTTGGAACCTATACCAATTGGACGACCTCTTGGACCGCATTAACTGGGCAAAATGACGCTAATAACGGTCTGACAAAAACTCAGCTGGATTTCGTTGGTGATGCAAATAACGCAGGAGCCTATTGGGCTGATAACGGAACCTATGTCTTCTTCCGCTTCCGCGTTCAGGTTGGAACTGTTAACAGCACAACCTTTCGCGATTCCCACTTCTTACTGATCGATCTAAACAATTATCTCTACGGCTCCGGCTTTGGCACCAATATCGTTGGGCGGCCTGACTTCGCTTTCTCGTGGGACAGCAAATCTAATGATAACACCTCGCACGGTTTAGAAATGCAGGTTTTTAACTCGGGAGCCAACACGTGGAATGGAATCAATATGGCGGACATCGACGGAAGTGTTTCGACAAAGGGTTCAAATGATATTAATGGGGGCGGTCGCACGACGGACGGCTACGTCCAAACGACAGACCAGCGAGATACAACCAGTTTTGGGATGACCACCTTTATTGACTACGCCATCTCATGGGCATACCTCACAAACTATACCGCTCTAGCCAAAGGTCAGACTTGGAATGTCGCCCTAGCCAGCATTGCCAACGCAACCGATCATAATAATTTGGGCCAAGGCGGAGATATCGCTGGCGGCGCAGACCCAACCAGCTCCATCACAGTCGGTTGGCAACAGGCAATTCCTGAACCAACAGTAGTAGGATTGCTGGCAACATCCGGCATCGGATTACTGATCGGGCGGCGCCTGATCGACCCCAAACTGCGCAAAGCGTTCTTCGGCTAGACGGCTAGACGGCCAGTCATCAGCAGAACGAAGAGGATCACACAGACCGCGCACAAACCCATCGACCAGATCGGTAGCGGGCTTTTATCGCCTGAACGGCGCAACACCTTCGACCACGTCGCCAGCGCTGACAGCGCAAAGGTCAGCCCCAATGCGCTCAGAAAAGCCATCTGATTTTTGTCGGCATACGGAACGCTCGACCCCGCCCTGCCGACCAGCGGCAAAAGCATGAGGTTAAAGAAAAAGGAGATGCCCGACGCGACCGACAGCACGCTGCCGACAACCGGTTTCTGAAGTAGTTCTTTAAGCTGGGGATTCATGGCCGTCCGTTATAGCCCAAAACTTCTTCGAAACAAGATTTTTCCCAGCCCTTGTAAACCGACTGTGTCGGGGCTTGCTGTTTTTGCCGCGCCCTCCGGTCGCTTCTTTTGGGAATACCCAAAAGCACTTTCGCCTTCGTCTCAGGTCCAATGTTTGGAAAGATGGGGGCATGAGCGAAAAATGGATCACTGTCAGCGGCGCGCGGGAACATAACCTGAAAAACATCACCGTACGCATTCCCCGCAACAAACTCACCGTCATCACCGGACTGAGCGGCTCGGGCAAATCGTCGCTAGCCTTCGACACACTTTACGCCGAAGGCCAGCGCAAATACGTCGAAAGCCTTTCCGCCTACGCCCGTCAGTTTCTCGAACAGATGCAGAAGCCGGACGTCGACACCATCGAAGGCCTTTCGCCCGCCATTTCGATCGAACAGCGCACCGCCGGATCCAACCCGCGCTCCATCGTCGCCAC
>JADYZA010000060.1 GCA_020853375.1 Verrucomicrobiota bacterium
AATCTGCCGGAAGTAATACTCCCGGCAGATTCCATCCCATGAAGAGACTAGCCTTTCCGTCTCGTCAGGTTCCAAGAGGCCTTAACCTCGGCGCTAACGTCTCCTTCGAGCAGGTCAGCATAACCGGCGCAAACCTTCTTGATCGCGGCGACATACTGATCAATCAGCTCTTTGTCGAAGTGCTTCATATAGGGCACCTGGAAGATGCGCTGACTGAGAGAGGAAGAGACGGGAAGCTCTTTCTTGTCTTCACGGTTTTCCACCCCTTTCGGCAGATTTGCCGAATTGGTCGGACGTCCGTGATGATAAACATCAACGGTGTTGTACAGCGCATGTTTGTGCAGCGGCGCATTAACGCCTGCCGCCACGCGCGGCATGCCTTCAGCCGTCAGCGCATCGCAGAACCGCTGAATCGACAGTCCGCCAAGTTCTTCTGATTCATAGAGACCGGCCGGAATATACCATCCGCCTTTGGTCGAACCGGAGTTCTTGGCAGGACGATGGGCATAAACTCCCGGAGTGCCTTCCAGGCTGTCCCAGAAATAGGTGAAGATTTTGTCAATTTCCGCCGCTTCCGCATTGTACTTCTTGAGCTGTTCAAGACCGACCGCGGAAGACATCTGGTGCATTCTGTATTTGAAGCCGCCGGACGGAAGGAACGCCTGTTTTTTCAATTCTTCGTCCTGAATATCGCCGTGCCGTTCGTAGTGAGCAAACAAGATGGCTCTTTCATAAATGAGGCGATCGTTCGTGATCATCATCCCAGCCTCGCCGATGGCAAACGCCTTACCGCTCATACAGGAGAATCCGGCCACATCGCCGATCGAGCCGGTGATTTTGCCTTTGTACAATGCGCCGTGGCAGTGCGAGCAGTCTTCGATCACCTTGATGTTGTGCTTCTTAGCAATCGCCATGATCCGGTCCATATCGGCCGGGTGCGAAAGGTAATGCACAACCACGACAGCCTTTGTGCGCTTGGTAATCTTCCGTTCGAAATCATCCGGATCCAGACACAGCGAGTCCGGCTCAATATCCGCAAACACGATCGAGGCGCCCAAGCTCAGAGCTGCTGTGCAGGAAGCCCAATAGGTGATGGACGGGCAAATCAGCTCGTCGCCAATACCCAGACCGACACCGTACATAGCCGCATGAAGCGCGGCGGTTCCGCAGCTGTGCGCCAGGCCGTATTTGACGCCGTGCCATTTAGCAAATTCCTGCTCAAATTTTTTGGAAAGGTCCAGTCCGGACATATTCCCGTCGTCCAGCACCTGAACAACAGATTTTCTCATGGCATCGTTAACGATCGGCCAATGAAACATCTGCTCTGCCGCTTCTTTTGTAACCGCCTTTTTTCCGCCCAGTAACGCTAATTTTTCCATATTGCCCCTTTTTGGTTAAAACTGTGCCTTTAGCTTTTAGTAACTATATCCTGCTATTTCAACGTATGTTTTTAGATTTTTTAGCTCCGCCCTCCGCTCGACGGCTCAAAAAAATCCGCCGTCTTGTTTTAGAAGGTGTGGCGGGATTTCGCGGATGAACTGCGAGGGTTCGTAGAAAATGACGCCTCCATCATGTTTCCGGCGGACTTGCGGAGCGCAGAGGAAGAGGCGGTCTTCCGCGCGGGTGATGGCGACATAGAAAAGCCGGCGTTCTTCGGACTCGCCGCCGACCTGTTCGACCGATTTGGAGCTGGGGAAAAGACCCTCGTTCAGCCAGATGACGAAAACCGCTTTCCATTCCAGTCCTTTGGCCTGATGGACGGTGCTCAACCGAACGCCGTCGAGCGCGGCAGGCGCGGTTTCGGCTTCGGAATCGAGATTGGTCAGCAGCGCCATTTCGCTCAAGAAGGCGGAGCAGGATTCGAAGCGGGCGGTAAAGTCGATCAGGCTGTCGAGGTCTTCCTGGCGATGTTTGGCGTTATCGAAGGTTTCGACGAGATACTCGCCGTAAAACGCCTTATTAAAGCGGTAAATGATTTCGCCAGGATCCTCGCTGAGCGATTCGGCGTCGTAGGCGAGGAATACCGGCTGGATTTCCTTCCAGATCGACTCGGCGGCGGCAGGCAAAGCGGCGAGCAGCTGCCGATGCGCCTCCGGTTTGCGCGCTTCAAAACGTTTACCGAGTTTCTGCCAGATTTTGTCGGCGGTTTTCGGTCCAAGCTTTGGAAACATTTCCAACAGCCGCTTAAAGGCCAGTTCGTCCGCCGGATTTTCCAGCAGGCGCAAAACGGTGCAGGCGTCTTTGACGTGCGCCTGTTCGAAAAAGCGGATGCCGGAAGTGACCTGATACGGAAACCGCGCGTGAGTCAGAGCGAGCTGAAGTTCCATCGCATGGAAGTGCGAGCGGTAGAGTACGGCGATGTCCGAAAGTTTGGTCCCTTTGCGCTTCAGCTCCTCGATTTTGGCAATGACATAGCGCGCCTGTTCGTCGCCGTCGCGGAGCAGCGCAAGCGTCGGCTCGGCAATGCTTTCACGAACGGCGCGAAGTTCTTTCTGGAACTGAAGCGGATTGCCTTTAATGCAGGCGTTGGCGACATCGAGGATCTCCGGCGTGCTGCGGTAGTTGACTTCGAGTTTGTAGGTCCGCGTATCGGGATAGCGTTTCGGAAACGACAGAAAGTTGTGATAGTCGGCGCCGCGCCATGAATAGATGCTCTGAAAGTCGTCGCCGACCACCATCAGATTTTTGTGTTTTTCGGCGAGCAAATGAACCCATTCGGCCTGAATGGTGTTGGTATCCTGATATTCGTCCACCAGCACATATTGGAACCGCTCCTGATACAGGTTACGGACATATTCCGAGGTTTGGAAAAGCTTCAGCGCGTAAAGCAGAAGATCGTCAAAATCCATCACGTTCAGCTCTTTTTTGCGCTTCTCGTAATGCGTGCGGAGTCTTAGCACGTCGGCGATATTGATCGGCGCGTCCTCGAACCAGGCGGCGGCCAGATCATTGAGCGGCTTCTGCGAGCCGGAGGCGAGGCCGTAGAGACTGAGCAGCACCTGCGGCTTCGGAAAATGTTTATCGTCCAGTTCGAGTTCATCAATGCAGGACTTCATCAGCTTCTTGGCATCGTCGGAATCGAGAATTGTGTAATCGTTGCCAAAACCGATTTCGCGGGCGTGCTGACGAAGCAGCCGGTTGGCGAGATGGTGGAATGTTCCGCCAAGCATTCCGCTGACTCCGCCGCCGGTCAGATCGTGGGCGCGGTCGAGCATTTCGCGGGCGGCCTTGTTGGTGAACGTCAGCAGCAAAATACGGTTCGGATCGACACCCTGCTCGACCAGCCACGCGACGCGGTAAACCAGCGTGCGGGTTTTACCGGT
>JADYZA010000061.1 GCA_020853375.1 Verrucomicrobiota bacterium
CGGACGTCCGGCGTAGCTTTGAGCACGAAGCATCGCAGCGGTTTCATTGCAGTATTTTAGAATCGCAGCCTCATCAGAATCCTTGCGGAGAATCGGAAGAATCACCACGTGCGACGGCGCAAGTCTCGGCGGCATCACCATGCCGTCATCATCCGCATGCGTCATAATCATCCCGCCGATCAGCCGAGTGGACACGCCCCAAGACGTGGTCCAGGCTATTTCCTCGCGCCCTTCACGTGACTGAAACTTAATTCCTGACGCCGCGGCGAAATTCTGCCCTAGAAAATGACTGGTTCCCGCTTGAAGTGCTTTACAGTCCTGCATCAGGGCTTCAATGCACAGCGTGTTCACCGCGCCCGGAAACCGTTCGCCAGCGGTTTTCTCGCCGATCAAAACCGGCATGGCCATGTACTCTTCGGCAAACTGTTTATAAACATGCAGCATCTTGACGGTTTCGTCCCATGCTTCTTCCTTGGTCTCGTGAACCGTGTGGCCTTCCTGCCATAGGAATTCCGCCGTACGTAGAAACAAGCGGGTGCGCATTTCCCAGCGAACGACGTTTGCCCATTGATTGATCAAAATCGGAAGATCGCGATAACTTTGGACCCACTTGGCGTATGTCGCGCCGATAATTGTTTCAGACGTCGGACGAACCACAAGAGGTTCTTCGAGTTTTCCCGCAGGAATCAACTTGCCATCCGGACCAGCCTCAAGCCGATGATGAGTCACCACCGCGCATTCTTTGGCGAACCCGTCGACATGCTCTGCTTCTTTTTCCAGATAACTCAGCGGAATAAAAAGTGGGAAATAGGCGTTCATGTGGCCGGTGGCTTTAAAATAACCATCCAGCGCGGTGCGGATATTTTCCCACAACGCATAGCCCCACGGTTTAATCACCATACATCCGCGCACATCGCTGTTTTCCGCCAGTTCGGCGGCACGGACCACCTGCTGATACCACTCCGGATAATTCTCCTCCCGTGTCGGGGAAATTGCTGTTTTTACCTGCTTACTCATGAATCAGTCCTTTTTCAAAATTTTCCTTTAACTCCGCAATGCGCTTCATAATCAATTCGCCGATCAAAGAATAGGCGTCGCGTCCTTCTCCCAAACTGCGGATTTCCTCCTGTGTAATCAGCTTACCGAAAATCACACTGACTGGCAGCCGCTTTAGACCGCCGCTGTGTTTCGACCAAGCCGCGTAGGAACCGTGGACATAAACCGGCACCACCGGCGCCTGCCCTTTGGCCACCAAAAAGCCGATTCCCGGCTTCGGCGGTTGCAACTCACCGTCCAAACTGCGTGTTCCTTCCGGAAACAACGCCACCGAGGCGCCATCCTTAAGAAGCTGAATTGCCGTTTTCATCGCCTTAATGTCGCCTTTTTCGCGATCAAGAGGGATAACGCCAACTCGGCGCAGAAACGCGCCCATCAGTGGATTCCGAAACAGCGTGTCACGAGCCATAAAATGAGTCATTCGCATCTTGCGGCTGCTTGCGCCGACCGCAGGCGGGTCGAGATAGCTCGCGTGATTGGAGGCGATAATCACCCCGCCGGTTTTGGGAACATTTCTGATCCCGTAAATTTTATACTGATTGCAAACCTTGAGACAGATACCAAACACCTTGCAGGTTAGTCGGTACCAAATCGGGTTGATCATTTTATCGCTACGCGGCTTTTCCAGCTCCGCGATACGGTTCATTAGAATCCGGGTTACTTCTTCGATCCCGTGTCCAGAGGTGTCGATCACGTAGGCTCCATCGGCAATTTTCAGCGGAGCGGTTTTGCGAGATGAATCCTTTTGGTCACGCCGCTGAAGCGACTCGAGTACTTCCTGAGCCTTTTCCGTTTCGCCTTTTTCCACCAGCTCAGCATGACGCCGTTTCGCACGTTCTTCCGGATTGGCATCCAGATAAAATTTATACGGTGTTTTCGGGAATACCACCGAACCGATATCGCGTCCTTCCATTGCCAGCGACCCCAGCTTTTTCAGTCGGCGCAGCTTACGAACCACAAAGGTTCTGACGGCAGGCATCGCGGCGATATCTGAAACCGCTTCGCGAACCTCTTTGCCGCGCAAGGCCTCGCCCGGCTCCTCGCCATCGATTAAAAACACCACGGCCCGGTCGCGTACTTCAAACGTCCACGTCGATTTCAGCAGAGCCGGAAGCACCAGCAACGGGTTGCCGGTATTCACACCTTCGCGAAGCATCTTCCAGGTCACACCGCGATAAAACGACCCGGAATCGACATAGATGCATCCCATGCGCTTCGCCACTTCGCGAGCCACAGTCGATTTTCCGGAAGCCGCCGGGCCGTCAATTGCAATAATCCTCTGTTTACTCATTCAACCTTTCCACCCAGCTGTTCCAAATGTTTCCAAAAATCGGGATAAGAAGTCGCCACGCACTCGACCTGTTCCAGTTTCACGGGAGCATCGGCAAAAGTTGCCAGCAGAGCCATCGACATCGTGATCCGGTGATCGCCATGTGACGCCAGCGGCTTTTGCGGAGCATGAAGTCCGGCAGGGCCATAAACTGTCATGCCGTCCGCATGCTCCTCTACCTCAACACCAAACTCCCGTAAATGCGCCGCAGTTACCGCAATACGATCGGATTCCTTCACCCGCAGTTCCGACGCATCACGAATCACCGTCGCACCATTCGCCAGCGCGCCCACCACCGCCAGCATCGGCAGCTCATCAATTAAATTCGGAATTTCATCCCCGCCGATTTCCGTTCCGCGCAACGAAGCGCCACGCACAAAAACTGTACCGATCGGATCGCCCTGAGTCTCCGTAAACTCGACTTCTATCAGCGCGCCCATTCGTTTAAGAACATCCAGCAACGCCGTGCGCCGGGAATTCAGCCCCACGCCGCGCACAATCAGTTCTGCGCCGGGCCGAGCCGCGACAGCCGCAATCCAGAAAGCCGCGCTCGAAAAATCGCCCGGTACAGTCAATTTCGAGGCCGTTACTTGAGGGCCGTTTTGACCGAACCCTTGCAAGCTGATTTCCCGTCCATCAATATGAATCGGTATGTCCAGAGTTTGGAAAAGTTTTTCGGTGTGATCGCGAGTCGGACGGGGTTCCACCACAGTCGTCTTGCCATCCGCGAACAACCCAGCCAGTAAAACACAAGACTTCACCTGCGCTGAAGCCATCGGCAACTCGTAGCGGATTCCGTTAAGTGGTGAACCGTGAATGGTCAGTGGTAACGTTCCTTTTTCACCCGTCAGTTCAAGATGTGCCCCCATCAGTTCCAATGGCGTTTTAATGCGGCCCATCGGGCGGCGTGACAGAGAGGCGTCGCCTGTCATCACCACAGTCATCTTTTGTCCAGCCAGCAGCCCCGCCAGCAACCGGGTTCCTGTGCCGGAATTACCCATGTCGAGCGGATTGGCAGGTTCTTTGAATTTTCCGCCGGTGCCAGTGATTTTCAGCACGTCGCCGACAAACTGCGCTGATGCACCTAAAGAGCACATTGCGCCAAGCGTACTCATTGCATCTTCGCCGCGCAAAAAGCCATGCACTTCGGATGTGCCCTTGGCCAGTGCCGCCAGCATGGCAATACGCTGAGAAACGCTCTTATCGCCGGGAACACGCAGTTCTCCGCCGAATCGAAATGTCGGGTAAACGGTTTTTGAATGCATCAGCTTAGAAGTTCCTTGCGTTTGTCACGGGCGGCGGCGAACCAGTTGGCCAGTTTTTCACCATCGCCTTCATCGACCAGTGCGGACAGCTCGTCGAGATTTTCACGGAAATTTTTCAGCGCCGCTTTCAGCGCCGGTGCGTTCGTGCGGACAATATCGCTCCAAACCTGTGGAGAACCATCCGCGATACGCGTCGTGTCACGGAAACCGCTTCCGCAAAACAGACCATTATCGCCGGCAGAAAGCGCCAGCGCCGCCGCAATCACATGTGGCAGGTGGCTCGTTGCCGCTAGAATTCTGTCGTGCTGAGAAGCTTCCATTAGAGTTACATGGGAACCTGCGCTTTTCCAAAGGTTGGAAACTTTTCGAACGGAAACTTCATCCGCCAGCATCGGCGGCGTTACGACAGTCATCGCTCCGGCGTATAAATCCGCATCCCCTGCTTCAATGCCCTGCTGTTCCGAACCGCAGATTGGATGAGAGCCGATGAATTCCGCGCCGGTTCCCTCAAGCGCAGCAATCATCAAACGGTTCAATTCCTCTTTGGTGCTCCCGACGTCGGTCAGTACAGCGCCGGGTTTCAGGCCTGCCCGACAAGCCTTTGCTAATTCAGAAATTGTCAAAACCGGCACACAGAAGACAATCAAATCGGCACGCCGGACCGCTTCAGACGGATCGGAAAAAACCTCGTCGGCAATACCCAGATTCAGCGCGGCCTCACGAGTCTCCGCCCGACGGGCGTACACATGAATGCGCACCGGCACTTCGCGCTTTCTAAGCGCGAGTCCGAGCGAAGAGCCCATCAGCCCCGTTCCTAATATGGCAATCGTTTCCATTTGTGAAATGTTCCAACGTTTGGAAGCCGAGAGTTTTACAGAAGGACGCGAAGGAAACAAAGGAGAAATACTGCCCCTATTTACAGTCGCCCGCTCCAAACCGCGACGGTAATTTTTGAAACCGCTGGAAAATACCGGTTTTTTGCCCTTAATTAATCTTGAACCCTTACTAGCGGTGCCGTAGAAAGCCACCTTATGCGCCGATCAAAAAATTGTCTCATTCTGGGGCTTTTTCTCTGTCTCGCAGCCTGTCTGCAAGCCGAGGTTCGTACCGTTGCGCCAAAATCCACTCTCCGCTGGATCGGTCATTGGAAAGGCGAAGGACTTCGCGAAAAGCTGGTACGCGAGGTTCTGGATGATTTCACCTTCGAGAACCAAGATATCGAAGTTCAGCTCGCTTTTGCCGCCGATATTTTTCCTGAAAGAAGCGTTCAGGCTGAAGCGGC
>JADYZA010000062.1 GCA_020853375.1 Verrucomicrobiota bacterium
AAAGAATAAAGCGTGGTTCAAGTCCGGACGCATTCAGCAAGGCATAGAGCAGTACGGCGCGATCGGTGGTATTGCCATATCCTTCGCTCAATACTCGATCGGCAGGTGTGACGGCGGATAGCGGCAGCGCGGCGAAGCCAGGCCCCGCATCGCGGACGGTGCGATCAACAAAGTTGCGCAGGACGGTTATTTTCTGACTGCGGGTTTTGAGTTCTTTGGTCAGTTCGCGGGCCTTGGCTTTTACTAGTTTACTGTTTCCGGCGGCTTTGGTTAGCGTTTCGCGTATCTGGGAAGCATATGTGGCGGGGTTTCCGCAAGAAAGCAGCACGGACGGTTTGAATGTCCAGCTCGGCGGGAGGCTATCTTCTTTTTTAACCAGATTGCGGTTTCGCACGGACCATTCATAAATGACAGTTCCATTGCCGCTTCGGGTGGACTGCTGAATAAGCGGATCGGTATTCCGGAAGTCCAGCTTCAGCTTGTAAGGAACCTCGACAGAGACGGTTTTCTCGGCGAGCGGATTATGTCCGGAAAAATATTCCACACTGGAAAAAAAAGGCAGGCCGCGATGGAGGCTGACTGTGCGATATTCGATGACACTGCCGACTTCGACGCCGGGCAGACTGGCCACCATGATTTTGTCCGCCGGATAACGCGGAGCCTCACTGGCCCACTTGGCATCCATGACATTGATCTCTTTTTCGGGGTCGATATATTTAATGTTTCCATCCGGCGCAGTGACGGTGGCGCTGGCGAGGGCAACGCGCTCCCATGCCGGATTGAAGCTGAACTTAAGATCGGAGAGCTGCTTTTTTCCGGCGTAGGTGAGCACCTGTTGGCGGACCGTACGCTCCTCTTTCCAGTTATTGGAATCGTAGAGTGTGTAGTGAACTGTTTCATCAAGCGTGGCGAGGTCAGCCTCGCTGGGGAACCCGGCGCGCTCGAGGATGACCCGTTTGCGGGCATTACGCTCGGAGGTTTTCAGATTCTGTTTAAGCGTCAGGTACTGCTTTGGAGTGAATTCCACGGTGCGCAACAGAATGTCGGCTCGGCTGATGAGTAGATCGTTCGTCGCGCGAACGGAGCGGGAAATATACAATTCGGGCGTATCGACGGTTTCATAGGCAGGCAGCGCGGACGTGCGCAGTCCACTGCGGCTGAGGTTCAGTCTGACCGTTTCGGCGATACCACAGGTGACATCGGTGTTGAGTGGATAGCGGCGGCGGTCAAGTCCGGTGCCGTCGCCAAGCATGCGCCCGAAAAGTCCAAAATGGTTGATGAGCGTCGGCACTTGCAATAAAGCGGACTTGTCTCCGAATGCCAGTGAGTTTTCAATTTCGAAATCGAGCGTGACAGACAGCGGTTCGGTGGTGTTGCGGACGTCTTCCGGCTTGATCGCCAGTTTCAGCAACCGGGCGTTTCCGCAGGCCTGTTTAAGACGGTCTTCAAAATAAGGAATCCGCTCTTCCGGCTTCAGCGCGGCGAGGCGCCCCCGATAGCTGGTGTCATTAATTCCATTGAAAGAAAGTACCGCCTTGGCGGTGATTCGGCGTGATTCGTCGAGCGAGGCATCAACGTCTATGGAAAGCAGATTTTTTTCGGGCGGCACAACCGGCGAGGTTTTCAGCGTTTCGCCTTTTTGGTTGGCAATCAGATAGCTCCGATTGGAGAGGTAGGCTGGCAACAGGTCGCGGGTGTTTTCATTGGTCGCATCCATCAGTTGCCAGCTTCCGTCCTCATTACGGACGGCAGTAATGGCGTGGTTGAACCACGGCTGGGGAACTTCGGGATCCTTTTTCGGACCGACATAGATGAGAACGGGGCAGGCGTCAAATCCAGCCAGACGAAGCATGGAGACCAGCAGGGCGGCCTTGTCGCGGCAGACGCCGTAGCGGTTATCGAAGGTCAGCGAAACATTGTGCGGCTCGTAACCGGGGGCGTCGTTTTCGATGGTTAAGCCCATGTAGCGCACATCCTGTGAGACGAAGCGGAAGATGGCATTGATCTTATCCTGCCTTCCGGTAAGGCCCGCAGTCAGTTCTTTGATTTTGGCGGTCATGTTGGAATTCACATTTTCCAGCCGTGGTTTGGAAAGTTCCCAGTACCACTTCGACAGCGATTCCCAGTCTGGGATGGTGCTTAGAATCAGGCGCTGAACGACGGTATAGCGCTCGGGCATTTTTGGTTCCTCGAACATTTGAGGAACATCGCGGACTTCCCAGATGTAGCGGATGCGGTCGCCGCTTTTCTCTGTCCGGGCGGTGACGGTTCCGGGAACAGCGTCTTTGAGTTCAATGCGGGCCAGCGGCAACGCGGCGGGCGCATCGACTTCGTACACGGCATGGAGAATTGGAAAAGTCTCCTCGAGCGTGAAAAGATCGCTCCAAGTTCCCGGTACAACAGTTTTTGTCTGGTCGCTGGCAACCGTGTAACGGAGGACGTCGCCGATTTCCAAATCCGGGATGGTCAGCTGGATTATTTTTTCGTTCGGATCGTAAATATTCGCTTCCATCTGTCCTTGGCTGATCGATTCGCGGCTTTGGGCCGTCAGATCAACCGAGACGAAACGTCCGTCAGGTTTCACAACCTCGGCGCGGACAAAACGCAGAGTGCCGTACGCGGTGCTGTAGCCGATGGCCGCGGTCGATTTTTCCTGTCGGCCTTTTTCGGTAAGAATCTTGTAGGCGACATCGCTGATCGACTGGTATGTGCCATTGGTTTCGTAGCGCAGGCGGGTTTTGTCCTCAACCAGCACAACGTCGGCATCTGGAAATTTTGCATCCGATTTTACTGCGGCAGTAAGTGTTTCCCGCGCGATCAGTCTGGCGGAAAGGTCGATTTGTGCGGCGGCCAACCCGGCGTTCAGAATAAGCAAAGCGGTTAAAAGCAGTTTTTTCATAAGTCCTCGGATTTTATCTGGCAGACATGCTAGCGGCAGACCGCGTAGAATACAATATTCATCCGTTAATCTTGCATCTCGAAGCAGAGCAAGGTAACTTTATAGAGGGTTTTGAAATCAAATAACCGGAGGTATTTATGGTACCACTTACAACGCTCATGACGATTTTGCAGATCACCTTTTTTAAAGTTGATGTCACTCCACCGATTGGAGCTCAGCTGGCGTATGTTGAAAATAAGAAAGTCGACACTCCGGTTTTCATCCGTGGCATCATACTAGATGACGGCTCGGCCAAAACGGTGATTGTATCCTGCGATTTCATACATATTTGGGGACAAGCATGGTTTGATTGGCGCAAGGCCGTCGCGGATGCCGCTGGGATATCTGAGGATCGTGTTTTTCTGCACTCCATTCATCAGCATGACAGCGTGCGCATTGCGCCTCAATGGAACGAGTTTGACCGGAAATTCGGGAAAGAGGCGGTCAGCGAGGACTATTGCCGAGAAACAAAGGATAAACTACGCCAGTCAGTGGCCTCTGCGGTTACTGGGGAATGGCACCGTGTTAGTAAACTAATGACGGCGGAGCACCGATTGAGTGGCCTTGCATCAAACCGTCGGATTCTCGATGAAAATGGCAAGTGGATCGCATCGCGTGTCAGCATGTGTAACGACCCGAAGCTGAACGATCTTCCCGTTGGAACAATTGATCCTCTTTTGCGCACCATCGCCTTTGCCGGGGAAGACGGGAAAATAATTGCGGCGATGCATTTTTACGCATCACATCCGATGGCTGCTTACCGCCGGGAAATGGTCAGTCAAGATGTGCCGGGAGTGGCGCTGGAATATGCCAAAAAGGAATTTGGGAAAGATACGTTCAACATGTATTTGAATGGTTGCGGAGGCAACGTAACGTTCGGGAAATATCACCTGGGCGATAAGGAAAAAAGTCTTGAGTTGATGGGCGGGCGGCTTGGGAAAGGCATTGTGGCAAATCTTAAAAATTTAAATGAGAAACCAATAGGAAAGTTATCTTTTGCCAATGCTGAATTTAAAATTCCTCTTAATCCGGAGATTACCGAGGAGGCCATGTTGAAGCGTGCTGAAAGCGGGATCGACGGCAAACCCGACGTGAATGGAATTTTAAGGCTCATCATTTTTAGAAACTGGCGACAGTGGCAAACCTGCTCAATTTCCAGGCTAAGCCTTGGCGATCAAGTCCATATGCTTTCATTGCCGGGAGAAATGTGTGTGGAATATCAACTGTATGCGCAATCGCTTGTGCCTGAGCAGTTTTTAGCCTGTGCCGCCTACGGCAATCTGACATATGACTACATCCCAACGGCTAAAATGTTCGCTGAAGGCGGTTATGAGCCGAATGAAAGCATCACCACTCCGGAGATTGAGGGCATCATGAAAAAAGCAATTTATGATGTGCTGAAGGATATAAAGTAAGTCTAATGATACGACATAGCAAAATGTAACATTGCGCGATACAGTTAATAAACAAAACGGAGATACTTATTATGATGTCAGTAAAAACGCTCATGGTTGTCTTGCAGATAGCCTTTTTCAAGGTCGAGGTTACTCCGCCAATTGGGGCTCAGATGGCGTATGGCGTGAATAAGAAAATTGATACCCCAATTTTCATTCGTGGCATAGTGATCGATGACGGATATTCCCGGACTGTTATTGCATCATGCGATTTCATCTATATCTGGGGCCAATCGTGGTTCGATTGGCGCAAGGCCATCGCAGATGCGGCAGGAACGTCAGAAGACCGTGTTTTTCTACACTCCATTCATCAGCATGACAGCATGCGTATTGCTCCTCAATGGAACGAGTTTTACCGGAAGTTCGGAAAAGAAGCTGTTAGCGAAGAGTATTGCCGAAAGACTATGGAAAAATTGCGCCAAGCAGTGACTGCCGCAGTTAACGGGAAGTGGCAAGGTGTCACCAGACTCATGACGGCAGAGAATAGATTGAGCGGACTGGCATCAAGCCGCCGGATTCTCGATGAAAATGGCAAGTGGATCGCGTCGCGTGTCAGCATGTGTAACGACCCGAAGCTGAACGACCTCCCTGTTGGAACAATTGATCCGCTTTTGCGCACCATCGCCTTTGCCGGGGAAGACGGGAAAATAATTGCGGCAATGCACTTTTACACAACGCATCCAATGGCTGCTTATCGTCGGGAAATGGTAAGCCAAGATGTTCCAGGGGTTGCGCTGGACTATGCTGAAAAGGAATTTGGAAAAGGTGTTTTCAATATGTATCTGACCGGTTGCGGCGGAGACATAACATTTGGGAAGTATTATCTAGGGGATAAGGAAAAAAGTCTCGAAGTTCTCGGGGGAAAGCTTGGAAAGGGCATCGTTTATAACCTCCAGAAAGCAGATGAAAAGCCGATGGGGAAACTATCTTTTTCAAGTGCTGAATTTGAGATCCCTTTGAATCCGGAGATTACAGAAGAAGCTATGTTGAAACGTGCCGAAAACGGTGTGGACGGCAACCCTGACTTAGGTGGAATATCGCGGCTGATTATTGTCAGAAACTGGCAAAAATGGAAAAAATGTTCAGTTTCCAGGCTTAGCATAGGCACGGATGTTCACCTGTTATCATTGCCCTCAGAAGTATGTGTTGAATATCAGCTTTATGCTCAGTCTCTTGTCCCGGAGAAGTTTTTAGCCTGCGCAGCCTACGGTAACGGCACCTACCATTACATTCCAACGGCTAAAATGTTTAGTGAGGGCGGTTATGAGCCAAATTCAAGTATTACCACCCCCGAAATTGAAAGCCGCCTGAAGCAGGCGATTTACACTGTGCTAAAGGATATAAAGTAAGTCTAATTACCTGAAAAAGTTGCCTGAGGATGATGTCTCGATTCTTGACTGCCAAAACGGGCTGGAATCGGGACTTGCCCCGATGGCGATGCTCCGGTAACTTCCCCCGCTTTACGAAACGCGTCGCCAGTGCATTCTGTTGTCTGATTGAAACGGCGCCGCAGTAACCTCGAACCTAGAGAAAGGAAGAACCATGTGGCTCTTCGGAACAGCAAAAAGCGTACTGGTGGTTGATACAGCCGCCGTACTGAAAACAAAAGGTGTGCGCGGACGTGCCGCGCCGCGTCAGCAACTCCAGATCCTGCGCGCACTATCCCGCTTCGTGCAGCGCGAGCAACTCAAAGTCACCGCCGTATTCGTTGGCGCCCCGCTTGAAAAAGCGCCGCACAACAAGGTCTTTGACGGAGTTCGCGTGCGTTACGCAAAAACGGAAGAACTGCTAAGCAAAGAACTTGGCAAAGCGCTCAAACAGGCCGGATCGAACGGCGTGCTTGTGACGGAAGATGTCGCGTTTGAAAACCGTGTGATCCGCTCCGGCGGCACCACACTGCGCGTTTCAACATTCCGCAAACTGCTCGACGACGGCAATGAGCCGAACGAAGCCAACGGCGGAAACAGCGGCTACAACAACAACAACCGTCCGCCGCGCAACAACAATAACAGCAATCGGCGTGACCGTGATCGCGGTCCGCGCCCGAACCGTGGTGCTGGACAGCCTTCTCAGCAACCGCGTCAGCGGCCTGCGGATGAAGAAGTTGAAGACGGTAACAATAACAACAACAGCGGTAGCGACGACATCAGCCAGATGATTGATCTGGTCGATTAAAGCGGCCTCGAACAGGACACAGAACGGCTTTTTTCAACCCTTGGAAAAAGCCGTTTTGCTTTATTCATCCAGAAACGTGACGCCAGCGATATGGGGCAGTTCGCGGTAGCGGTTGTCGTAATCAAGGCCGTACCCGACGACAAACGAATCGCCGACGGAAAATCCCGCGTAATCCGCTTTGATGTTCACCGCCCGGCGGGTCTGTTTATCCAGCAGAACGCAGGTTCGTACCGAGCGGGCGCCGCGTTTCAAAAACAGTTCCTTCGCGAAGGCCAGAGTGCGTCCGCTGTCGAGAATATCATCCACACTCACCACATCCGCGCCGAGCAGGTCCTGATCGGTGTCGTGAGTGATTTTCACCGTGCCGCCGGATTCGGTTCCGCCGCCATAGCTGGAGAGCGTGATAAAATCGATGCGCGGATGAAGGTTATGCTTCGCACAGCCCCGCACCAGATCGGCCAGAAAAATAAAACTTCCGCGCAGAATGCCCAGCATGACGAGATTTTCGGCTTTGCAGGTTCCGGCGATCTCTCCGATCAGCTCATCAACCCGCTGTTGGATCATCTCTCTGGTAAACAGCACTTCATGAACGTGGTGAGGTCTCATTAAATCCTTCCCTATTGGTTGCACAGAACCGACTCTAAGTTTAATACGTCCCAGATGGAATTCAAAATTGCCGGCGAGGTTAATGGTCGGTACATTCTTCTTGTCTTACCAATAACTAATAACCAATAACTAATACCATGACTATTCGCACTCGTTTCGCTCCCAGCCCGACCGGCCATGTCCATATCGGTAACATGCGCGCCGCGATTTTCAACTGGCTCTATGCCCGCCATACCGGCGGAGAGTTTCTGCTTCGCGTCGAAGACACCGACCGCGAACGCTCCACGCCCGAAGCCATCAAGACGCTTCTCGAAGCAATGGACTGGCTCGGACTGAATGTGGACGAAGCCCCGCTTTACCAGTCCACCCGGATGGACGCGCACCTCGCCGCCGCCGAAAGACTGCTGGCGACCGGTCATGCCTATAAAGAGGACAAGGGCGGAACCGGGCAGGGCGAATGCATCATTTTCAAAATGCCCGGCACCGACATCGAATTCACCGATTTAGTCAAAGGCACGCTCAAAAAAACGGCCGCCGATATGGCCGACTTCGTGATCGTCCGCTCCAACGGAACGCCGGTTTTCCACCTCGCCAATGTACTCGACGATATTGAACAGAAAATCACCCACGTTATCCGTGGCGACGACCACGTCGAAAACACCTTCCGGCACATCGCACTCTATAAAGCGCTCGGTGCGCCGGTTCCGGAATTCGCCCACCTCCCAATGATTATCAACGCGCAGGGCAAACCCTATTCGAAGCGCGACGGCGACGCCTTTGTCGGCGACTTCCAAAGCAAAGGATTTTTTGGCGACGCGTTATTTAACTATCTGGCGCTTCTCGGCTGGTCGCCCGGCGACGAACGGGAAGTGATGACGCGGCAGGAAATGATCGATGCGTTTGATCTGGTGACCGTCCGCTCATCGCCCGCTCAGATGGATTCGCGGAAACTGCTCTGGATGAACGGCGAATATATGCGCGCGATGAAACCGGCGGACTTTTCCGCGCTTTGCCGCAACGAGCTGTTCGCCGCAGGCGTGAAGCCAGGCTGTAGCGCCGATGCCGTGTTTGCGCTGATGCAGGAACGAACCAAACTGCCGTCGGAAATTGTTCCCGCCACCGCATTCTTTTTTAGCGACGATTTTGAATACGACCAGAAGGCCGTTGAGAAAAAACTGGCGAAGCCGGAGACTTTCCAGACCTTGGAAAAAATCGCCGGAATTCTCCAAACACTGGAAGCCTTCGACAGCGAAACCGTCAATAAAGCGTTGCACGACTTTGTTGAGCAGGGCGGGTTGAAATTCGGCGACGTTATGCCGCCGCTGCGTATTGCGGTTTCCGGTCAGCAGTCCGGCCCTGATCTAGCCCCAGTGCTGGCAATTCTTGGTAAAGAAACCGTTCTTGCCCGCATTCGCGGAACCATCGTCCGCTTCAACGTATAGAAAAACGGTTCCCGGTTCCGGAGGTTTTCCGAGCCGGGATTTTTATTGAACCGGAACCGCGTTCGTCGGAACGAGATCAGTAGACGTTTCTTCTTCGTCCGTCTTCTTGTTCTTCCGGTCTTTTTTCTTCTCGACCTTCTTTTCCGGCTCGTCGTTGCGGAGCGGACTTTGCGACCAGCCGCGCGGCCACTCGGTCTTTTTGGAGTCAGAGGCTTCGTAAACACGCTTAGCTTCTTTCTGAGCCTGTTCCGGAGTTGTCAGCACGTACGGTGTCAGAAGAACGACCAGTTCGCTGCGGGAAGCGGAGTTGTTACGTGTGCTGAACAGCCATCCAAGCACGGGAATGTCTCCAAGGATTGGAATTTTGCTGGCGCTCTTCGAGTCGGACTTGCGAATCAAGCCGCCCAGCACAACGGTGGAGCGATCCTGCACGGCGACCGTCGCGGTGATTTCACGTTTGGAAACGATTGGAACTTTATTGCCGTCAATGGTCACCTCTCCACCGACATCATCAGCCGTCTGGGTAATTTCCATCACCACAAACCCCTGCGGGTTAATGTTTGGGGTGACGGTGAGCGTCATGCCGATGTTGCGGTATTGATAGGTGGAGCGGGCGCTGTATCCATTGTTGATTGTGCCGGTGCCGCTATTGATAGAAGACGAAATGACCGGACGTTCTTCGCCCACGGTGATCTTCGCTTCGGTGTTGTCCGTTGTCAGCACGACCGGCGTGGAGAGAATTCGGGCATTGCTGTCCGACTTCGTGGCGTTGATCAGCGCCTTCATATTGATATTCGGGAAAATTCCGTAGTAGCTGAGGCCGCCTCCTAAGGCGCCGACGGCATCATTGGAGCTCCCTAAGCTACCTCCGTTTAAACCGCCAAGCTGGCGTATCGGGGATACTTTAAGAATATCTTCTGTTATTGAGCTGACGCTGGTTCCGTTCGTAGTTGTTGTGGTCTTAGTACCAATTTTTTCCGTACCTTTTTGCGTGTCATAGACCCACTTGATTCCCGTGGATAAATCATCGCCGAGGCCAACACTTAGGATGACCGCTTCAATCATGACCTGTTCGAGCATGACATCGAGGCTGGTGATGACCTGCTTGATCGCTTCAATGTCCGATTTGCGACCCATCAGGAGCAGGGAGTTCGAGCGTTCGTCGGAAAGAATTTTGGTGTCGGCGGAGAGGCGGCCAATCGCGCTTTTCGCGGCGGGGCTGATTTCTTTTCCGGTGGGCTCGACGGCGCGCTGGATAATTTCGTCGACCGTTTTGCTTCCTTCCACTTTCCCGGCGCCGGGAGCTTTGGTTTTTTCGCTGGCTTTGGCCGCGCCGACGAATTCATTCAGAATGCCGGAAATTTCTTTTGCCTTGGCGAATTCAAGGTTGATGACTTCCACGATGACGGCTGGATCAACCGGTACATCCAGCACTTTGATGATGTTGTCAAAGAAGCCGAAGTTGGCGGCTTTGGAAAAGATGATGAGAATATTGGTGCGGTCGTCGGAGACGACTTTGACTTCGCCTTGAATCATTTCGGTCTGCTGCTCCGCCGCGCCTTCGGCTTCCACGACGTCCGCTTTCGGAGCGCGGATGACACCGGGTAGGGTGCGCACGTTGCCGACGACGGTCTGTTCGCCTTTTTTGGTTTTGGCCGCTTCGACCAGCTCTTTGAGTTTCCCGGCGATGGTGGTGGCTTCGGCGTATTTGAGCTGGTAGATGCGCGGCTCAATTTTTTCGGCAGGCTGATCCACCATACTGACGAGTTCAACAATGCGGGCGATGTTGGCGGAGGTGTCGGTGACCAGAACGCTGTTAATGCGGTCCATCGGTATGATTTTTCCGTACCCGTGGACGAGGTGCTGGATGAGCGGCTGAACATCGGCGAAGACAACGAAGCGCAGAGGAATCACTTGGGTGATGAGCACGTCGGCTTCAGTATATTTTTTGTCGGCATCAAATGGTTTGATTTCCATCCCTTCCTGCCGGGCGTTGGCGATCGGCACCACTTTCAGGAATTTGTCGCCCATTGGAACGAGCGCGACTCCGTTCATCGAGAGAACGGTTTCGATGGCCTGCTTGGCTTCGTTTTGCGTGAGCTGGCGGCCTTTCAAGGTGATACGGGCGCTGAGGTCGGCCTGTTTGATGATGGTGCGGCCTGTCCATTCGCGGTAAAGCTCGACGGCTTGTTCCAGCGGCGCGTCTTCAAAGCTGAGCGAGATCAGCTGTTCCTGAGCCTGCGCCGGTAACACGGACGCGAGCAGGGCGGCGGTCAGAATTGTAATCCATGTTGTTTTCATATCCATTGTCCTTTTTAGATTTTCTTGCGGTAGGCGCAATCAATAACCATGGAACCTTTTAAAATCCGGTCGCGCTGGGCATCGGGCTGGGCGTTGAGCTGGAGTACTTCGAAACGGATGCCTTGTTTCTGGATGTCGTAAAGAAACTTCACCAGCGCGTCGAGCGTTCCTTCCCAGTTACAGCTGACACCGAGTTCTTACAGCGTGCCGGTCTGTTCCTCGCGGTAAGGCTGAGTGCGTACCAGATCCAGTCCGTGATCGTCGGCGGTGCGTTTGATCTGTTTGAGCAGTTCGGCGGTGACCGCGGTTTTTTCGTCGAAAAGCGGAAGCTGAGAGTGAAGCTCTTCCAGCCGCGCATTCCAGGAGTCTTGCCCGGCCAGAATGCGTTTGTGCAGTTCAATCTGGTGGAGCAGGCGGGCTTTGTCTGTTTTCATTTGCCGCTGTGCGTCAATGCGCGATCCGGCCAACCAGTAGGTAAGGCCAAAAAGGATGGCGGTGAGCGCAAACAATCCAAGCAGAGTTTCGCGTTTGGAGATTTTCATGGTTTGACCGCCTTTCCATCCTTTGGAAGTTCGGCCGTGATGGAGAAGGTGGAAACCCTGCGGTCTTTAACCATCCGGGTGCTGACCGGCTGGTCTTTGACGCCGGAGAAAATTTTTGAAGCGCCGAGATTCTGGAAAAAGTCATAGACCGCTTCGGCGCGTCCGCTGGAACCGCGCAGGCTGATGGCCTCGCCTTTTTTGTAGGTGAAGGAGGCCAGCTCAACGTCGTCGGGCAGCGCGGCGGTGACTTCCCGCAGACATTCAAGAGCGGAACGGGAACGGTCGGCATATCTTTCGAGCGAGAGCATTTCCTCGCGGGCGGCCTGTGCGGCGCGGGCCGGGCCTTCATAGCGGGCGGCTTCTTTGCGCACCCGATTGTAGGCGGCCTGCTGGAAGGAGAATACGGCTCCCGTGATGGTGATGACGGCCAGCCAGATGCTAAGCACGGTGATGGAGGCGATGGTTCCGACCTGGATGAGCCGCTTGCGGCGCTGCAGGTCAATCCATTCGCGCGGCACCAGCTCAGCGTGGTGCAGGCGGCGCTCGGCGGTGCGAAGAGCCAATCCTTCGGAAACGGGAGGAATCGAATCGAGTCTGTGGAGGTTGATTGAACCGCCGCAATGTTGTCTGAGCAGATCGACGAGTTTTTCCGGAAAATCCGACTCGCTCCAAATCTCCAGCGCGCAGCCGCTGCAACGGCCATATTCAGCTTCAAGCGAAAGCAGGGTGTAGCGCATTTCCTCGACGATTTCGTGCATGACAGCTTCGTCAGTAAAGTCGTGGAAAAGTTCCAAGGATCGGAAACAGACCGGTACGCCGTCATCCACCACGATCATCGAAAATTCGGTGTGTTCCTCCAGAATCAGCACCACGCGGCCCTGACAGGGAACTTGTCCGTGAGCAATCAGCAGACTCCACCACGCCAGCACTTCGGCATCGAGGCTGCGGATGTAAACATTCTGCGCTTTGAAAAGGTCGCCCAGCGCGTCCACTGTTTTGCGTTGCGCGGCGACGGCCAGCACACGGGAATGATTTTCGCTCTGGTGGAGAACTTCGTAGGAGACGGTCAGTTGATCAACCGGGAAAGGCGATATCTGATCCATTTGCAGATCCACCATGCTTTTCAGTTCCTGCGGATTGGTGGAAGGCAGTTCAAGCATGCGCATCAGCAGTTGGGAAGAAGGCAGAGAAACGGTCACCACGCCACGGAAGTTCCGGCGGATTTCAGCAAGCACTTCGGTCGGGAAAAGCGGCGCATCGGCCTGCTGGAAAAATCCCGGCGGAACCGGCAGGGAGCCTTCACGGATTTTTTCCGTTCCCTTGCGGTTTTTACGCAGCACGGCCCACTCGACGATTTCGTCGGTGTAGTGAATGCCGGTTGTATGACTAAATAGAATCATTCAGACACTTTTCCCTCAACCCAGAATAGAGGACGAGCCGCCTTTTCGCCCAGCACAAAAGGGAAGATACAGGAGATTTTACTCCGTACGCCGCCCACTTCTCCAATGGAGGTGATCGAAACATATTCCGGCGTAAGCGTGAAAAGGTTTGGCAGTTTCATGGCGGCTAGGTCTTTCGCGTCGATCCCGTCGTCGGCAGTGCCTTCTTTTCCATCCGGTCCGAGCCGCAACTCAAGAATTGCATCAATCATTCCGTCGGAAATTTTCAGGCTGTTGAGTACGTTCGTTCCGGCGCTGTTTGGGTTGATCAGCCCGCTGCCCCACGTGGTGAGAAGATTCGCAATGCCGGTGATGGGTTGATCCGTTTCTTTGCCGGGTGGTGTGCCGTAGAGAATTTCCGTCGTCCAGCCTTTGATCAGCAACAACTCATCCACCGTGTCGATGGGCGCATTTTTACATTTATAGCCGCGCTTCCGGTAGAACGGATCGTCCGACTCCGCTCCGTTAAGGGTGTGAAGATCATCTTCATCCTGCCAGTCGTCCAGACAGTCGAGCAGGGTGTCCCATTCAGTGTTTGGAATACCGGCCTGTTCGAATAACAAACGCCATTCCTCGCGTTCCATTTTTTTAACGCACCGTTTGCCGTTTTCATAATCGATATGCAGCGTCACCGTGCCGTCGCCAAGATTTTCAGTGAAGTTCACCGGAAGCCCGGCGGCGATTTTGGCCGCCTCGTTCCGCCAGGGCTCGTCATAAACGATCTGTTCGCCGGGCATTTTTTTCTTATCCTCGAACGCGAGCATGAGTTTCGCCAGCTCGACACCTGCCAGCGCCAGCTGATCGGCTTTAAACCGTTTGCGTTGCAAGGTCATCATCTTCGCTTCCAGCTGCATCTCAAAGGCGAACATGCTGACAATCAGAGAAATGATGATGAGAATCCACAGCACCACCACCAGCGCGCTGCCGCGCTTCATTTCGGATTTCTGATTACCGGTTGCCGATTGCATAATTTACCGTGCTTCTGAAATGTTATTGGTGACGGGCGGGCCGAGTGGAATTTCGATGATCTGGCGGAACTTCACCGGTTCATCACCTTTTTTCGCAGGCTCAGTGTAGAGCGTAATTTCAACCAGACCGGGAATGGCGTTGCTATATTCCCAAGTGTCTTTCCAGCCTTCCTCGCCTTGCTTGGTGTCGTACACTTTGCAGCTCAGTCCTTTGATGTTTTCGCTGACAAACCAGCTCTTCTTTTCCACCGTTTCTTCATCGGCAAGATAGGGCCATGCCTTGACGACCAGCCCTTCGATCCCATCGTCATTCTCACCGGCGCCAACTTGAACTCGGTGCAGGCCGTGAGAGAAAATATCTTCGCCCGGAGGAATAAACGCGCTGCTGGCCGTTACCCAGCTGATGGTGTGTTCGCCTTCGCCAGCGGAATTATTTTCAATCCGGAATCCACATTGTTCCTGTGAGTTCGTCAGCATCACCATCGACCGTAGAGCGGATGACAGTTGGCCCAGCACGAAATCGCCGTGATGCATCCGGTCCATCACGACCCGCGCGCCGCTCCACGAGCGTGTCACCGTCGAGAACAGTTGTCCGGCCACCGTCATGGCGATCGCAAGGATCACGACGGCGATCATCACTTCAAGTAATGTGAAGCCGCGTTTCAAGGCTCCTCCTGTTGCGGGATATACCGCCAAACGGTGACTTCCTCAAAACTTTCGCGTCCGCGGTCTGACCAGCTTACGCGGGTGCGGACGGTGTAAAGCCCTTTGCGGTATTCATCTTCCGGTTCGATAATTTCACGTTCCCAGCGATATCCTTTTTCATCACCAAAGGTTCCTGATTGAATTTCCGTATCAAGTTTTTCGCGGGGTAACGGGTTTTCCGCTTCGACCTGCTGAATGAGCCGCTGCGCGGTGCCGTAGCGTTGTGATTTGGAGATGATGGCCAGACAGCGCGCCGTCGCCAGCAAAAGTACGCCGGAGCCAATGCCGAGAATCACCACGGCCAGTAGGACTTCGATCAGTGTCAGTCCTTTTTTCCAATGGTTGGAATTTTTGTTCACCGTCCGGCCTCCGCGACGGTTGTTTTTCCGGAGATTGGATTGCAGATGACGGTTGAGTGCCGGTCGTCGCCTGCGCTGAATGTCACTTTGAATCCGTCGTTCATCCCGGCGGCGTAGAAATTAACGTTGTTGGTTTCGCCTGCGCTCACTTTTGAATCGGCAAGATTTTCGAACGAGCTGATTTTGATGTCCTCCGGCAGCTTACGGGAAGCTTCCGGACTGGCAACATTAGTTCCGCGCAGAAGAACCATTCGATTTTTCTCAAAGCGGAGTGTGCAGGTTTCCTGCTGGAGAATCGAAAGACTGCGGGCGTAGCGCGCCATCCGGACTGTGGAGCGAACGGCATCCGTCATCTGAGTGGATTTAAAGGTACCCTTGAATTTCGGAATAACCACACCGGCGGCAATCAGGGTGATTACAACCACCAGCATCACCTCAATCAACGTGAACCCACGGGCGAAAGATGAAGTATGAAAGATGAAGTATGAAAGAGGTTTTTTCATTTTTTCTGAATTCATCTTTCATCGTTCATAATTCATCCTTCTCTTCCTATTCCCAGTTATTGAATTCTTTGCCTTCCGGTGACTTGCATGACAGGTCGAAGCCGATACCGTGAGAGCCGGGTTTTGCAAAAATAAATGGCTGTTTCCAAGGATCGTTCAGTTCGCTCGGTTTAATGTACGGGCCATTGCCGTCTTTTTGGACGGTGAGGTCGTTCAGGCTGTCGGGCAGACGAAGGTTATCCATTTCAAAACTTTGAATGGCGGCTTCAATGGATTTCAGGCTGGCTTTGGCGGCGACATCGTTGGCTTTGCCAACCTTGCCCGTGATCTTCGGAACAGCGATGCCGACGATGATGCCGATAATGACGATCACGAGCATGATTTCGATCAGGGTGAAACCACCTTTGGATTTACGATTTTTCATTTGGAGTCTCCTTCTTAATTAAACGCCCAAGCCGCTGGTCAGGTTGAATACCGCCATCAACATACTGATGGCCACAAATCCGATGATAATGGCGATGCCGAGGATCAGCACCGGTTCCATTACAGTGGTCAGCACCTTAATGCTGAAGTCGAGTTCGCTGTCGTAGCGCCGAGCAATGTTTTTCAGTGCGCCGGGCAGGTCGCCAGTCTCTTCGCCGACGGCCAGCATATCGGTGAGCAGTTCCGGAAATATCTTTCCAGCCGCCAGCGGTCCGGCAATGCTGGAACCGTCGGTGACACGGGTGCGAGCTTCCGCGATTTCTCCGGCAATCACATCATTACCGACGGTTTCCTCGGCGATCGTCAGCGCTTTAAGGATCGGTACGCCGTTCCGAATCAGAGTTTCCAATGTTCGGGCAAAATGGGCCAAGGCGTTGGCCGTGATGATTTGGCGAATAACCGGCCATTTAAGCTGGCGCGTATGCCACCACAATCTTCCAGCCGGGGTCTTGATCCATTTGCGCAGGGAGATGATTCCAAAGGTCGTTGCAATCAGAATAAGCCATCCGTATTTAATAAGCGCATTGCTGAAAGCCATTAGGATGCGGGTGGGCAAGGGCAGGGTTCCGCCCAGTTCGTCAAAAATCGGGGCAAAGCGCGGTACAATAAAAACCATTAACCCAACCACCGAGACCATACCAATGGTCAGCACAATGGCCGGATAGATCATCGCAGTGATCACTTTGCCGCGGGCTTCCTGCACCCGCTCATAATGGTGACAAAGTCCTTCGAGCGCTTCGGCGAGAGCGCCGGAGGCTTCACCGGCGCGCACCATGCTAATGTAGAGTTGAGGAAAGGTGTCAGGGTAGATTCTCAACGCGTCCGAAAGGGAGCTTCCCTGAACCACCTCGTCGCGTAAACGACGAATAATCTGCGCCTTGATGTCGTCGCCTTTGCGTTGCGCCAAGGTGTGTAGAGCTCGACCTAATGTCATGCCGGAAGCCAGCAGATCGGCCATTTCACGCGAAAAAAGCAGCATGTCGCGCGCGCCCATTTTGTTTTTTTTTCTCAACCCAGACTCAAACCTGAACCGTTTTTTGATCGTGTTGGCGGGGCTTTTCGCGGTTGTTTGATCCAACGAAAGGGCCATCAGCCCCTTCTGCTGAAGCATTTGCATGGCGGTTCGGCGGTCGGCGCTTTCGAGAGTACCATCCACCCGTTTGCCATCCTCGTTCCGTGCGATATATTTGAAAGCAGGCATAAAACAGATTTGTATTTTGTGGTTATAAAGCGGCAGGATATTAGCCGGAGTTTTTGAAAAAAAGGAGTTTTTTATGCGTCTCGCACCACTTTTAACCATAGGTCTGTTTCTGCTCACCGTCAGTTGTTTAAACGCACCGAAGGAAAAGGCGATTACAATTGTCAATGCCGCCGCAGTCGATGCGCCGTTGCTGGAGAGCCTTCGCGCCTTTGCAGAAAGAGAGCTTCACGTTCCCGTCCGAACAGTGGAAAACCCCAAATTGGCTGGCGGGAAGAATTTCCAAGCTTTGGAAAAGGCCGTTTTGCATGTCAAAACCGACGCTGATGTAACGCTGATTATACTGGCCGGATTCAACGATGAACCGAGACATTTGGCTGTGTTTCCTGAAAAAGGCTTCGCGGTAGTCAATACGTTGCCGCTTTATACGGCTGATTCCGAAAAATTCGCCCGTCGCCTGGAACGGCAGATCATGCGTGCCGCCGCATTCAGTTTCAGTTTGCCGCCGACGCCGGATCCGTTTTGCGTCACCCGTGACTATCGGTCACTAGATGATCTTGATTCCATGGGGCGTAATTTTTCCCCGCCGTGGCAAGTCCGGTATGCAGAAGAAGCTCTAAAGCGCGGTCTTCTTCCGTATGATCCGAATAAATGAAAAATGCGGACAAGTGCTATTAAGCGAATGGTTTAACGGTAAATATTCGCAAGCTTTCGGCTTGACCGTTTTTGTTTAAGCAGGCAATTATGAAGCACTTAATGAGATTTTTACGCTTTTGAAACAAAACAGGAATTAACACCATGTTAAACCGTCTGATGGGCCTTTTTTCCAGTGACATCGGCATCGACCTTGGAACCGCAAACACCCTCGTCTACGTTCGTGACCGAGGTATTGTGCTTCGCGAGCCGTCCGTGGTGGCTGTCCAAGCTGGCACAAACCGCGTTCTCGCCGTGGGTGATGAGGCCAAGCGCATGCTGGGCCGCACTCCGGGAAGCATTGTCGCAATCCGTCCGATGAAGGGTGGTGTAATTGCCGATTTCGAAATCACCGAAGCGATGCTCCGGTATTTTATCCAGAAAGTGCACAATCGCCGTCGTATGGTGCGTCCGCGCGTGGTCGTGGCCGTTCCGAGCGGTATTACAGAAGTTGAAAAACGTGCCGTTAAGGACTCCGCGGTCCATGCCGGTGCGCGGGATGTGTTTTTAATAGAAGAACCGATGGCTGCTGCGATCGGTGTGGGACTGCCGGTTCAGGAACCGGCCGGAAATATGATTGTGGATATCGGCGGCGGTACAACAGAAGTCGCGCTGATCTCTCTGGCCGGTATAGTCTTCAGTCGCAGCGTGCGTATCGGGGGGGACGACATGGATGAGGCGATCATCCAGTATCTGAAACGGGAATATAATCTGCTAATTGGCGAACGAACCGCAGAAGACATCAAGATTTCAATTGGTTCGGCCATGCTGGTTGGTACAGAGACGACTATGGAAGTGAAAGGCCGCGATCAGGTCGCCGGTCTGCCAAAAACGCTAGTGATCAGCTCAGAAGAAGTCCGCGGCGCGTTAAAAGATCCGGTTTCCGGCATCGTGGAAGCGGTGCGAGTAACGCTGGATCGCTGTCCTCCCGAACTGTCCGCCGACCTAGTGGATCGCGGGATGGTTCTGGCTGGTGGCGGTGCGTTACTGCGCGGGCTGGATAAGCTGATTGCGGAAAATACAGGCCTGCCGGTGCATATTGCGGACGATCCGCTGAGCGCGGTTGCCGAAGGAACCGGCGTGGTTCTGCACGAAATCAACTTCCTGCGTAAACTCTCTGAAGCCCGCGCCCGTTAAGGTGCGGATTCCTGTTTTTCGTCCCTCCGGGTTCTCTGAAATAAGGACCGGAATGGGTCTATGGTTGTAAAGAGAAGCTTTTTTAAATGGGCAACAGCACTAATAGCATTGCTGTTGCTTCTCAATTTACCGGACGGTTGCACCGCCCGGGTCAAGGGGATTTTCAAAGACAGCATCACACCGCTTCAGCGTGTGTTTCTTAAAAGCAGTCAGAGCCTTAAGGAAGGTGCCGATGCCATGCGTGGCTTTGGCGGATTGCTGGAGAAAAACAACCGTCTTTCCGAGGAAGTTATCTATCTTCAGGCCAAACAGGTTGAGTTGGAAAACCTCGACCAGGAAAACCGCCACCTTCAGGATCAGCTCGATTTCTACCGGAAGCAAAAACACACCCTTATTCCCTGTCAGGTGACGGCCCGCACGATTAACGGTTGGTGGCAAAGTGTCCGGTTGGACAAAGGTCGGGTGCAAGGGGTTGAAGCGAATCGTGCCGTAATTTCGCCTGATGGTTTGGTTGGCAGAACGGCCTCTGTTTCCCTGTATACGGCCGATGTTCTTTTGCTTTCCGATCCCGCCTGTAAAGTTTCCGCCCGTGTGAGCCGCACCGGTTCCTTCGGTCTGGTGACCGGTCGGGGTGTGAATGCGCAGGGATATCCAGTCTCACGGATGCAGTTCATCCATAAAGACGCTCCCGTACAGGTTGGTGATGCGGTGGTGACATCAGGGCTCGGCGGTGTTTTTCCGAAAAACATTCTGATTGGATATATCGAAAGCATTAGCACGGAAGAAGCCGGCCTTTATCAAGTGGCGGACATTATTCCAAAGGCTGTAACCGAGCTGATCGATGTCGTGTTTGTTGCCGGGGAAGAAGAAAATGCGGAGGCGGAAGAATGAGCCGCCGTTTCATCACTTTGTTGTTAATCGTTGGAACGTTGATTCAAACCGTTCTGCCGACATGGGGAACATTTGGCTCTCTGGAGATGCCAGTTTTGACCGGCCTGCTTATTTGTATCGCTTTGCGCACAGACCGCGCGGAGATGTTCTATGCGGCTGTGCTCACCGGATTGCTGCACGACTCGTTCTGTCCGGCACCGCTGGGCCTTTCGATTCCATTTTTCACGGTTGTTGCCATGAGCGTTCATTGGATTCGCGACGAGGTTTTCGGCGATCTGCCGTCAACTTACGTCGTGATGGGCGCTGTGGCCGCGGTTTTCGAGACGTTGTATTATGGACTGTCTTTTTCTTTAAGCGGACTGCGGCCGGTGTCTATGGGACTGCTGGCATTACGTCTGGTCGGCGGATTGCTGGCCGGAACCGTGGTTGTGCCGCTAATCGCGATGATTGTACTGAAAATACACCAATCAAACAGGAGTAGCCGGAAAACGGTATTTCTCTAAATGCATATCCGCTCTGCAACATCCCGTGCCTATATTCCGCGCATCTATCTTCTGATGGGCGGAATGGTGTTTGCCTTCTTAGTGCTCGGCTTTTCTCTCTGGCGTCTACAGGTAGCCAAAGTTTCACAGTTTGAAAACCGCCAGCAGATACAAAGTTTGCGACGGGTTCGACTTCCGGGCATTCGCGGAAAAATCTATGACCGCAACGGACTTTGCCTGGCCGACAACCGTCCGATTTATTCGATTGCGTTGTTTCTTGAGGATGTCCGGTGCGCCGGGCCGTGGTCGCGCACGATCGATAAAGCCATGCAGGTCATGGGGAGCGTGGCGACTGTGACGGGTTTGAAGCCGGGCGTGTCCCGAGACGATATATGGAAACATATCCGCCTGCGTCTGCCGCTTCCGCTGGTGCTTTGGCGCGACATAAATCCGACAGTGATCGCCCGTTTGGCGGAACAAGGTCATGAGATTCCCGGTGTGGATATTTACACGCAGGCAACACGCGTCTATCCGTACAGTCCATACACCTCGCATCTGCTCGGCTATGTCGGACGAACCGATCCCGATGCGATGAGCGAGGAAGAAAATTATTCCTATTATCTGCCCGATATGACCGGACGTTCCGGTCTTGAAAAACTTTTTGATCCGTTCCTGCGCGGCGAAGCAGGTGGCATGCTGGTTCAGATTGATGTTTCCGGTTATCGGCACGGCGAACTGGCCCGCCGGACACCAAAACCCGGTGGTGATCTGCGGCTGACGTTGGATATGGAGATTCAGCTGCTCGCGCATAAAGCGCTTGGCGCTCATCGCGGTGCGGTCGTGGTTCTTGATCCGAATAATGGAGATGTTCTTGCCATGCTCAGCGCACCGGGGTTTGATGCGAACCGGTTTGTTCCCTACATCAGTACGGCGGATTGGAAAATTCTGAGCGAAGATTCCGCCAAACCGTTACTGAACCGTGCCGTGGCCGGGGTTTATCCGCCGGGCAGTACGTTCAAGCCTTTGGTCG
>JADYZA010000063.1 GCA_020853375.1 Verrucomicrobiota bacterium
AAAAGAAGGCTACGTACAGATCGCTGATATTTTCATTGAGACCGCTGAACAGGAAAAAGAGCACGCCAAGCGTCTGTTCAATCTGATGGCGGGCGGAGAAATTGAGATTCCTGCCAGCTGTTTTCCGTCCGGACCGGTCGGCACAACCGTCGAAAACCTGCTGGCCGCCGCCGCTGGTGAAGAGCATGAGTGGACCGATATGTATCCTTCCTTCGCGAAGATCGCCAAGGACGAAGGGTTTATTCTGATCTCTGCGGTTTTCAGCGCAATCGCTGTTGCCGAAAAACAGCACGACAAACGCTATAAAGCTCTCGCGGCGAATATCAAGGCGGGCAAGGTGTTTGAACGCAGCGAAAAAGTTGTCTGGCGCTGTCGCAACTGCGGCTACCTGCACACTGGCACCAAAGCACCGATTAAATGCGCCGCATGCGATCATCCACAGGCGCATTTCGAGTTGCTCGGCGAAAACTGGTAAGCGGTTTGCAAAAACGCGGCGCTTCCAAATACTGGAAGCTTGTCCGGTTATTGGAGCTTATTGTTCGGGTTTTATTCTCGCAACAGTACGTTTCGGTTCTATCATTTCCCTTCTGAATTGAGGCGAAATGAAGCAGTTCACCATAGCTTTGGCCGGGAACCCGAATTGCGGGAAAACCACGCTGTTCAATGCGCTGACCAGCTCGCGCGGGCGCGTCGGCAATTGGCCCGGCGTGACCGTTGAGCATCTTGAAGGCGAATATGAATACGGCGGTTCGACGGTTCGTGTCGTCGATCTGCCCGGCATCTATTCATTTTCCGCCGGTTCGCCTGACGAAAACGCTTCTCGTAATTATATCCTCAAAGAAAAACCTGACGCGGTTGTGAACATCATCGACGCCCGCAACGTTGAGCGAGGTCTCTATCTTACCGCCCAGCTTCTTGAAATGCGCGTGCCGCTCATCGTCGTTCTCAATATGATGGATTTGGCGAAGCGGCGGAATATCGAAGTGCAGGTGAAGCATCTCGCCCAGCATCTTGGATGTCCTGTGATCCCGGCGGTTGCCGCTCGCAAAGAGGGCTTGGACGATTTGCAAGCCGCCGTGGCGAATGCGGCGGCAACCCACCGAGTGAGCCCGGCGATTGTAACCTACGACGAACAGGTTGAGAAAGCGCTCGCACGGCTGATTCCTCATGTTACATCTGCCGCTGAACGGGTTGATGTTCCGGCCCGCTGGCTGGCCGTAAAGCTGTTGGAGCGTGATCCGGTTGCCGAGGAATTGACGATTGGGGTCTGTGATGAACTGCTGAAATCAGAAATCGCCAAAGTCGAAAAGCACATGGGTGAGGATATCGAAATCGTCATGGCCGACGGCCGCTATGGATTCGTTCACGGCCTTGCGCTCGATGTCGTGCGCCGCACCGGTGAGCTGCGCAAAAATTTTTCCGATGCCATTGATCATATTGTTCTGAGCCGTCCGCTCGGTATCCCTCTTTTCCTTGCGGTGATGTATGCGGTATTCACCGTCACCATCACCTTTTCCGGCCCAATCACCGGTTGGATCGATGCCGCGTTCGGTGCGCTGCTGGTCGACGGATTCGGCGGCTGGCTCACCGGAATCGGTGCTCCGGTCTGGTTGAACGTGTTGCTGGCCGACGGAATTGGCGGCGGCATTCAGACGGTGGCGACATTTATTCCGCCGATCTTTTTCATGTTCCTCTGTCTATCGTTGCTTGAGGAATCAGGCTACATGGCGCGCGCGGCATTTGTGATGGATCGCAGTCTGCGGGCGATCGGTCTGCCGGGTAAAGCGTTCATCCCGATGCTGGTCGGCTTCGGCTGTAATGTGCCGGGCATTATGGCCGCTCGAACATTGGAAAACCAAAGGGACCGCACGCTCACCATTCTTTTGAACCCGTTTATGTCGTGCGGCGCCCGCCTGCCAGTCTATGCGCTGTTCGCTGGAATCTTTTTTCCAAAGACTGGAGGAACCGTGATCTTCGCGCTGTATCTGATCGGCATTCTGCTGGCGGTCACGAGCGGACTGCTTTTCCGCCGCACCATTCTTAAAGGCGAGGCAACCACCTTCGTCATGGAGCTGCCGCCCTATCATCTGCCGCGCGTCGTGGCGATTGTTCAGCACACATGGGAACGCCTCAAAGAATTCATCCTGCGCGCCGGGAAAATCATCCTGATTCTGGTGTTGGTTCTGAGCGTACTTTGGTCGGTCGGAACGGACGGAAGTTTCGGTAACGAAAACTCAGATCGCTCGATCCTGAGCGCATTCAGCCGCGCCGTGACGCCGCTGTTTGAACCGATGGGAATCACTCCTGACAACTGGCCCGCCACGCTTGGTCTCATCACCGGCATTTTCGGCAAAGAGTTGGTCGTCGGCACACTCAATACATTCTACAGCGCAGGCGGCGATCCGGCGGCGGCGATGCTCGCGGCTTTTGACGGACAAGCTGGCGCATTCGCCTATCTGCTTTTTGTGCTGATTTATTCGCCATGCGTCGCCGCCATCGCTGCCATTCAGCGCGAAACCGGCTGGAAGTGGATGTCTTTCAGCGTCTTCTATCTCACCGCGCTAGCTTGGACTCTGGCGACACTTTTTTATCAACTCGCCACGTTCGCCGCGCATCCGGCGCAGTCTGCGATTTGGATTGGCGCGCTTCTTCTGGCGGGGTTTTTATTCGTTTCCGCGCTCAAACTGGTTTCCCTGAGGAAAGGATAATCATGTTCAGACGTCTTTTTCAAAAACAGCAACAACAGCGTTGCGGACGGCGGGTCGGGCAGGGGATTTGCTGCGCCCATCCGCTCAGTGATTTCGCACAGGGCGCGGACGTAGTGGTGATTTCCAACAGCGATAAAAAAACGTTGGAAATGGGACTTTTCAGCGGTGCGCTGGTGCACGTTATGAAAAACCGCCCCGGCGATACCAGCATGGTCGTCGCCACGGGCGAAAGCCGTTACATCATTTCCAGAGAAGCCGCAGGTAAAATTCAGGTGCGCTAATGCTGACAGAAATTCTCAAACTGCTCAAAGAACGCGGGCCGATGTCGCAGGCTGAACTGGCCCGTCATTTTCAGACCGATGTCCCGGCAATGGTCGGCATGCTCGAAACGCTGGAACGCAAGGAGCGAATCCAACGCTTGGAATCCAAATGCTCGCGCTGCAAAGGGTGCGCCGAAGTTAAACCTGAAGACGCCGCGATTTTCCGATATTTGGAACGGTAGACCCGGCGCAATGAGATGTTGAACGGGAGTTGGCTCGGTCCTATGCTCCCGCTTTGAAAACCGTGAAAAAAAACTATCCATTTCAGCGGCGAGGTAGTCGATCTGCGTTTGCGCTCAGTTGCCTGCTGCATCTTGCGTCCGGAATCCTGATATTTTTTGTGGTCAGGAAATTCGCAGACGAGTCCTATCCGTCGATGGGCCCGGGAGCCTCCGATTCAAATGTCATGCAAATCGAATTGCAGGCCGCCTCGGCTCAGCCCGAAGCGCCTCCCCCAGCACCTGCGCCCGCAGAGGTGCCGATTGAGCAACCACTGAAAATTCCGGATCCAGAGATTCGAGCTGAGCCCGTCGTCGCCAAACCGGTTGAAGAAAATTCACAGCAGGTTTCTTCCGTGGCGCAGACTGCTCAGGTTGCGCAACGGGCTTCCGCAACGTCGGCGCAGATCGAATCCTCCACGCCGTTGGCGGGGCGTGGCCGAACGGGAGAAGTCAACTGGCGTATGCTGGCGCTTGCGAAACTCCGCGCAATGATTGAAGCCGAAAAATATTATCCTCCATCGGCGCAGAAAGCGGGCTACGAAGGCCGGTTCCGCCTGCAGGTGAAAATCGGAACGGACGGCAGAATCCTATCGGCAGCCGTTTTGGATGGGAAAGGCCATCCCATGCTTCGCCACGCGCTGAAAAAAATTATGACCGGCTTGCAGGGGCGAGATATCGGGCAGACGCTTCCATCGCCGCTGGACCTGTCATTTGAATTTGAATTCAAACTGAACTGATTGAAGATACCCAGAATCGGCGCGGGTGAAACCGCGCCCTCCAAGACAACCAAAACGGTTGAGGTACGTGCCGCCCGCCTTCGATCATTTTCCCGACAATCTTAAGTGTACAAATCTGTACACCTTGATTATTCTCCGCTGTACAAATTTGAACACCCCTAAGTGCCTTAAGTTTAGGAGATTAACGTGGAATCAGGAAACAGGGTCGTCGTGACCGGAATGGGCGTAGTCGCCCCAAATGGCATCGGTCTGGATGCGTTTTGGGACTCCTTGATTAACTGCAAAAGTGGCATCGGGCCGATTACCCTCTTTGACGTGTCGGATTATCCTTTGAAGGTTGCTGGCCAAGTTAAGGGATTTGACCTTAAGCGATATATGCCCGATTGCAAAACAAACCGTCTTGGTCGGCAAACACAGCTGGGTTTATTAGCATGCAAGATGGCCATTGAGCATGCTGGGTTGACTCCAGAAATGTTAAAAAGAGAGGCTCCTCTACAATTTGTTATGGGTATTTGTAGTGCTGCAGCCGACATTATTGAACAGGCTAAAGAACTGATCATGACGAAGGGTGCAGATCGTGTGCGTCCTTATATGGTAGGGGCATCTCAGCCGCATGCTGTTAGCGCAGTGATTGCACAAATGCTTGGGGGGGAGGTGTCGGTGACGACCTTGTCCTCGGCGTGTCCATCTGGGTTGGATGCCGTTGCTTTAGGTGCAAAAATAATTAAGGAAGGCCGTGCCGACCTAGTTATCGTCGGGGCCGCCGACTCTCCAATCAATAATACCGGCGTTGCTGGATTTGCTGCCGCAAGAATTCCGTCGTTGTCCAATGAATTTCCTGCAGAAGAAACAAGTCGCCCTTTTGATGCCAAAAGCGACGGGGGGCCAATGTCAGAAGGCTCTGGATTTTTGGTTTTAGAGCGACTTGATTCGGCTTTAGCGAGGGGTGCTTCGGTGTATATCGAGATTCTTGCTGGGGCTACGGCAACAGATGCTCCGGGATCTGGGCCCTTGGATGGTTTGCGGCGTACTATGGATATGGCGTTAAAGAATGCTGGGATATCAGCAACAATGATCGACTATATTTGCGCAAATGCGATTAGTAGTATTGTGTCCGATAGAGCCGAAACGGAAGCTATCAAGCATGTTTTCGGGCAACATGCCTACGAAATACCAATAAGCTCGATAAAGTCTACAGTAGGGAACCCTTTGGCTGCAGCTGGCATCTTTCAGGTCATTGCCTGTGCTTTGGCCGTGACACATAAGACGATCCCGCCAACAGCAAATTTGAAAAATTCTGCTCCTGGTTGTGATTTGGATTACGTGCCGTTGTTCCCGCGCTCGGCGACTGTAAACTATGCTTTGGCCAATATGCATGGAATGGGTGCCGAAAACAGCACGCTGATTATGAAAAAAGTATAAATGAATGTTTTTCAGATAGTTACGTTGATTGCGCTGGTTGGTAACACTTCGTTAGGGATTTTCGTCCTGTTATCCAATCCAACACGTTCCGTGAATAAGGCATTTTTTTCTTTGACCTTATTTATGATGTTATGGCTAGGCTCAATGTTCGTAACCGCTTGGAGTTGGCCGAGTCCCGTCCTTCTTTTTTGGGTGAGGCAAACGCTTTCGTTTGCGACGCTAATTCCAATTGGAGTGTTTATTCTTCATTCGACAATCATAGAGCCGGATATACGAATACGCGCGCTCCTATTTAAGCTTAAGTATTGGCTCTTGGCCGCCGGGGTCGTTATAGCGGTATGTCATTCGTCTATTTTTGTTATTTCCGCGACTACACCCACTGAACAAAAACAAGTTCCTCCGATCGAATACGGCTGGGGATTTTTTCTTCATACAGCTTACTTTCTAGTAGTCACAGTTTTTGTGGTAGTTAACTTTTGGAGAGCCGCTAAAGAACGAACAGGCGCTCAGAAGGCAGAAATACAATTTCTCCAGATGGGCTGTGTCGCTAGTTTTATTCTCGGTGTCGTTGTCGTTACTGTGGCGGAACTTCTCTCCAATCAAGAATTAAGTCGTTTTGTGCCATTGTCAGTTCTTGTTCTCGATGGCTTTGTTACTTACGGCATAGCCACTCGGCGAATTCTGGCTGTTTCGACAGTTCTTCAGCGCGTGGTTTCTTATATATTAATGTCGATCTATTTGGTTTGCCTGTACGTATTTTCGGTTTGGGCTATTGGAACAGCAT
>JADYZA010000064.1 GCA_020853375.1 Verrucomicrobiota bacterium
CCGTAGGCGGCCTCCTGCGGTTATTCCGCAGGCGTCTTCGTCAAATCTTTGAACTTGGCTTCGCTGAGTAGAGATTCCTGCCATGCGGCGGCGAGGCGCTGGGCGCGGTTGCGAGATAGTCCTTCAACCAGTTCCTGCCGGATGGCGGGAAGGCCAACGTCTGCATCCGTTGAAATGCGCGATGTTACGCAAGCCAGCAGAACTCCCGTTTCAACGGGAGCCGGAGCGCAGAGTTTACCTTGCTGAACATTGAGGCAGATCTGAACAAGCGTGTCGGCATATTGATCTTTCAGTTTGGTCGAAAGATCAAACTCGGCCGTTGTTTGAACCTTGAGTCCGAACGGCGTAACGGCGGTTTTGAAGCCAGCTCCGGTGCCCATGGCTTTCGCCACAGCCTGCTCGATTTCCATCGCACGTTCAGCCAGAGCTTTCGATACGGCTTGTTTGCGCGCGACCTGAGTCACTTCGTCGGCGACAACATCAAAGGTAGGCAGGAACGATGCAAGGCGCTGTTCGAGCGACAGAACATACACAGTGTCTTTACCGGCGACCGGGTCGCTGAACGAGCTGTAGGGATCATTTTCCAGACTGAACGCCGCCTGACAGAAGGGCGCGGTCGCATCAATTCCCTTGAGCTCCTCTTTCAAACCAAAAGCCGGAAGCGTTTTGATTTTCAGCCCGGAAGCGGTGGCGGCGGCTTTGAAGTCCGGCTGTTTGCCTTCCGCTTTCGGCGCGACATCGACCACAAATTCGCCGGCCTTTTCTACCGCCAGCTTCCGGGCGGCAATTTGTTTGAGCTGTTTGTTGATGGCGCCTTCCACTTTATCGAAGGCTTTGTATTCGGCTTCAGCGTTTCCGTTGGTGTTGGCAATACGGTAATCCTCGATATTTTTATTGTAGAATTCCTGCGCGGCGCCTGCGGGAACTTCGGCTTTCGCCAAAAAGTTGCTCACTGGGAACTCAACGTAGGAAACGCGCACTTTGGGAGGCATGCGGAACGCTTCCGGATTCTGGGCGAACAAAGCCATCGCGGCTTCTTTGGAAACCGTGACGGTTTTTTCAACCTGCGCGCGCGGGATCACAACATAGTCGAGGATGAAGCGGTCGGTGTAGAGCTGGTAGGCCTTTTTCAGTTCCTGAGACGAAATCAGCGCGGCCTGCATGGGGCGGTACATCATTTTGTAAATCGTGAGTTGTTCGCGGAAAAGCTCTTCGACCTGACGGGGAGAAAGGTTGAGCTGCCGTATGACCGCTTTGTAAATGTTGATATCAAACGCGCCGTTTTCCGCGCAGAACAGAGGAAGCGTCTGGATCTGCTGAATCACTTCTTTATCTGTCACCGGAATTTTTTCGGCCTGCGCCTTGCGCAGCACCACGAGACGCCGCCAGGCTTCGCCGCGCAACGAAGCGTTCAGCTCGTCGGTCATTTGAAGCATCCGGCCCGAGGACAAAATGTACCAGACATAGGAATTGTACTTGGCGCTGTCGTATTCGCTCCGAGAAACCTTCTTGCCGAACAACTCTCCGGCCGCCCCGACTTTCTGCTGGCGACCGCCCGAACGCATCGTGGGAGTGAAGAACCCGACGAACGAAACGACGATCACGCCGAGGATGATGTACCAGATAACCTTCGACTGAATCAGTTTATGAAAGCGTGTGATCAACATAGCCATAAGAGACCCCTTGGTTTTGCACTAAAAAACAGGGGCACAGCATAGCCGTGCCCCTCCAGATGGTCAACGGGAAAGCCGGAAACTCAGGCTTTCCGCAGCCGGGCAATAAACATGCCGTCGGCCGGGCCTTCCCACGGCCAGATTTGCAAGGACCCGGCGGACGGTTCTCCGGTTAACGGATGAACAAACGGGTCGAGCGCGAAGCCGGGATGCTCGGCCAAAAAGCGCTCCAGCACACCGGTCGTTTCTTCGCGGGTGAAGGTGCAAACCGCATACACCAGAACGCCGCCGGATTTCACACACTGCGCGGCGTTATGGAGCATCTTTACCTGCAAATTACGCTTCTGCGCCGGATCGCGCGGGTCGGTGCGCCAGCGGGCGTCGGGATTCCGGCTCCAAGTGCCCCAGCCGGAACAGGGTGCGTCCACCAAAACACCATCGAACTCTTTGGTGAAAGGTTTGTCTCTGGCCAGATCGTGCAATTGCATCCGAACATTGGAAATGCCTCCGGCCCGCGCGCGTTTTTTGCATTCGTGCAGAGCCTCGGCCCGTATATCCGTCGCTAGAATTTTCCCGTCGTGGCCAATCAGGTCGGCCATTTGTACAGTTTTTCCGCCCGCGCCAGCGCAGGCATCCCACCAGTCGGAACCCAAGGCAGGCGCGGCAATCATCGCCACGGCTTGCGAAGCGACATCCTGCACTTCGAACTGTCCTCCGTGGCCAAGCTTGCCGAGCGACGTGCCCGCATCAATGGAAATCACGCCCGGAGCGTGGGAATGTTCCTTATAGGCGATGGCCGCCTCCGTAAGCGTCTGCTTAAAGGATTCATCCCGCAAACGAAGCCAGGTCGGCGGGCGCAATTGAAGCGTTTCATAGAAAAGATCCTCGCCGCCGGATGGAAAGTCGACGGCTTTTCCAAACTCCGGAAAAATCAGGGCGGCTTTTTCCAACCCTTGGAATTTTGGGAACCAGCCGGCAAGCGCGGCGCGTTTTTCGTCGAGGGTTTTTCCGCCGAGCGGTTCCCAGCCGGGCTTGGCATCGGCTTGCAGTGCAACATGCAGGTCTGTCCGGTCTAACAGCCAGCTCAGGGCGGCGGCCTCGAGCGGTTTCAATCCCAGCGGACGGGTCCAGCCGAGCCAGCGGAAATAGGAAAAAAAGCATTCGGAAAGAAAGCGGCGGTCGCGCGAGCCCAGTTCGCGGCGGCTTTTGAAAAACCGTAGCAGAACGCGGTCGGCCGGATGACGATGCTCAAGAACATGCGGAGTCATCGTTTCGAGGACTTCGGCCGCCAGCCGGGTTTGCTGGTTGATAATTTTTTCATTCAGATTTTTCATGGGATCCCCCAAAGATTTTTGTTTTTTTGTTTTAAAAGTTGGACATAATCCGTGCCCCAACCAGCGGAGTGGAAGAGTGCGGGTAAACGCGGACGAAAGGCAACTGTTATGGCAAAAGAACTCGGATTCGTGATGATCACACCGCACTCTTTGCGCAAATCGCGTACAGGCGGAATTATCGGCCGTTTCAGCCGCATTGAAGGCCTTGAATTTGTCGCCACGCGAATGTTCGGGCCGAGCCAGGAACTGGTCACCCGCTACGCCGACATGTTGCGCACCAATCCCGACATCACTCCCGATAAACGCGATATTCTCGCCGACTACGTTCTGCGCGCCTTCGGCCCCGAAACCGATACCGGACGGCCGCACCGCGTTATGGTGCTTCTTTTTGAAGGCGAAGACGCCATCAAAAAAATCTACGCCGCCGCCGGTGGATTCGACGACACGCAAGAATCCGCCGACACCGTTCGCGGAACCTACGGCGACTGCGTTCACGGTCCGGACGGTAAGGTGATTTATTTTGAACCGTCGGTGTTGGTGGCGCCCACGGCGCGTTCCGCCCAACACTCTCTCAAACTCTGGATGGAATACGCCGAATGCGACGGCGGAGTTGTCAAAAACGCCCTCAGCCTTCCGGATTCCGATGCCGAAAAAACGCTCGTCATCATCAAACCCGACAACTTCCGTTTTCCCAGCTCGCGCCCCGGCAACATCATCGACCTTTTCTCGCGCTCCGGCCTGCGCATTATCGGCGCGCAGGTGCACCGCATGAGCATGGCCGAGGCCAAGGAATTCTACGGCCCGGTTCAGGCCGTCTTGCGCGAAAAACTCTGTGGCCGCACAACCGAAAAAGCCTGCGCCGCGCTGGAAGAATCCTTTGGCTTTCCGATGCCCGCCGAAGTGAAAGAAGCCCTCAGCAAAACGCTCGGCCCGTATTATGGCGACCACCAGTTCTTCGAAATCATGCAGTTCATGACCGGACTCTGGATGCCGGATGTTCCGGAATCCGAAATGGACGCCGAAGGCAAAGTGCGTTGTCTTGTTCTGATCTACGCAGGTCTGAATGCGGTAAATAAAATCCGCACCATTCTCGGTCCGACCGATCCTAGCAAAGCCCAGCCCGGCTCCGTGCGCAAAGAATACGGCAGCGACATCATGGTCAATGCCGCACACGCCTCCGACGCGCCGGAAAGCTGCAAACGCGAAATGGGCATCATCAAGCCGGAACGCAATCTTTTGAAAAAGTGGTTCGATAAATATTACGCCTAACGGAGACTTATTATGTGGAAAAATGTGACCCCTGCCCCCGAAGACGCCATCCTTGGACTGACTGAAGCCTTCAAAAAAGATCCGCGCGCCGGAAAAATCAATCTCGGCGTCGGCATCTACAAAGATGAAGCGGGCAACACCCCCGTTTTAAAATCGGTCAAAGAAGCCGAAAAGCTTTTGATGGTCGCCGAAAAAACGAAATCCTATATGCCGATCGCCGGCGAAGCCTCCTACGGGGATGCGGTTCAGAAAATGATCTTTGGCTCGCTTTGTGACCGTTCCGCCACCATCCACACCCCCGGCGGAACCGGAGCCTTGCGCGTCGCCGCCGAACTGCTGCGCCAGTTCAGCAGCAAAACCATCTGGGTCAGCAATCCAACGTGGGCCAACCACAACAACATCTTCGCCGCCGCCGGACTCACGGTGAAAGAATATCCCTACTACAACCCGAAAACCAAAGACCTGGACGCTGACAGCTTCTTCGGCGCGCTCGAAAAAATCCCCGCTGGCGACTGCGTGCTTCTCCACGCCTGCTGTCATAATCCGAGCGGTGTGGATATTTCCGCCGCGCAGTGGAAAAAGGTCGCCGGAATCGCCGCCAAAAACGGCTGGTCGGCACTCGTCGACTTCGCCTATCAGGGTTTTGGCGACAGCATTGAAGCCGACCGTGTCGGCGTTGAAGCATTGCTCGCCGCCGGAGTGGATATGTTCATCGCCAGCTCCTTCTCCAAAAATTTCGGACTCTATCGCGAACGAACCGGCGCGCTGACCTCCGTCGCCGCCACACCCGCGATGGCCGAAACGGCCATGAGTCACCTGATGGCCACGGCCCGCGTCATCTACTCCAACCCGCCCGCCCACGGCGGACTCATCATCACCACCATCATGCAGGATGCCGCTCTTTCCAAACTCTGGAACAGCGAACTCGACGAAATGCGCAGCCGCATCGCCGGAATGCGCAGCGCGCTGGCCGACGGCCTCACCGCCCGTGGCGTTCCGATGGACTGCTCGTTCATGACAAAACAAAAAGGGATGTTCTCCTTCAGCGGACTGAACAAAGATCAGGTCAACTTCCTGCGTTCGGAAAAAGCGATCTACATCGTCGGCTCTGGCCGCATCAACGTCGCCGGACTCACCCCCGGCAACATGAACTTCGTCTGCGATGCCGTCGCCGAAGCGATGAAAAAATAAATCTTCCAAACAATGGAAGATACCGGGCCGGATTTTTCAGACACTGGAAAATCCGGCCTTCTTTTTATCGGGTTCCAATGTTTTAACACCCATCACAAATTGACACTGAATATCCGAAGTTTGGATGTCAGCAAGTTGTCCAGTACTGGCAGATCTTTCGGATAGACGGAGACGAGCCGCTTGCCTTCCTGCTGATAGAGCATTTGCTTTTTGTACATACTCATTTTGTATTGCGGCGTATCCAGCC
>JADYZA010000065.1 GCA_020853375.1 Verrucomicrobiota bacterium
CCAGCATCACCGGTTTACCGACGGCGACTTTCATCGCGAGCGCCCGCTCCCAGCTACTGAGCTTACCGGTTCCGCCGACGGTGTTCGGGTCAAAGGAGTCGGCCAGCAAAACGGAAGGTTCGGGATTTACGGCGTCCAGAATATTCCGGTTAACCTCTTCGCCCATGCGCGGCGAAAGCCAGGTTTCCAATCCTTGGAAAAGCGGACGGTCGATTTTCCAATCGTTGGAAATCAGGTGAATTTGAACCACATCGAGCCGGCAGGCGACAGCGATGGATTCGACTTCGGAGGGCGGCGGCTCGACAAACACGCCGACTTTTTTGATCTGATCGGGAATGCTGTTCAGCCAGCGGGCGACCTGTTCGGGGCGCACGTAACGCTTGGCGCGCGGCCAGAAGACGAAGCCGATCGCGTCGGGCTCTAAAGCGCAAATCTGCTCCAGATCGCCTCTGGAGCAGATTCCGCAGATTTTAATAAAGGTTCCCATGAAACGGATTATCCCTCGGCGGCTTCCTCCGCGAGTTCCTCGGCCAGCTCTTCGGCGGCTTCGAACGCCATTTCGCGGCGGACTGCGCTGTCGCTGAAAAAGAGCGGGTTCTGTCCGTCGGCCCAGGCGATACGGATATCGGAAATTCCGATGAAGCCGAAAGCGGCGTTTACTTGACGGGTCAGCGCGTCGCGCGCGTCGTTTTCCTTATAGATGCCGCCGGAAGCGACCAGCAGGACGAGCGTGGTGATGTTGTGCAGCGGTTTCGGGCCGGCTTCGGTCAGCTCGAAAATAAAGCCGGGGGCCAGCACCTGATCCATCCAGGCTTTCATCACGCCGGGAACGGTGAAATTCCACATCGGCATGGTCAGCACCAGCACGTCGGCTTTTTTGAGTTCGTCGATCTGCTTCTGCGCGTAGTTCATGGCCGCTTCTTCGGCTTTGGTCGGCTCGTAAGCTGGATCAAAGACGGGATTCCACATGCGGCGGTAAAGGTCGTTGGAATAGTAAGGCGGCTTGTCCTGGTAGAGATCGATGTTGTTCAGCTCGACGTCGGGATTGAGCTCCATCAGTTTGCCGAAGAAGCGGGCGGCGAGCTGCTTTGAGACGGACTGCTCGACCGGCTTCGGATTGGCGCATACGTGCAAAATATTCATTCGATCATACTCCCATAGGTTTGGTTCTGTTCGGAAATCAACCTCGGGACTGTAACAGCGGCGCGGGGCGTGGCACAAGCGTTTCTTTAGGAGCGCGGCACTCTTTCCGCCGCACGGTCTTGCCCGCCGTCTGATTTTATCCTAGGCTCCGGCTCGCTTTTTATAACCGTTCACCTTGGAGGAGCGTCCCGATGAAAAAAGACTACAGCAACTATCTTCAGAACACACCGGATGCCGACGGCAACTTCGGAAACTACGGCGGCGCGTTTATTCCGCCGCAACTCACCGGGCCGATGAAGGAAATCCATGAAGCCTATCTTAAGATAAGCCGCTCGCACCGCTTCATCGAAGAACTGCGCTCCATCCGCAAGCACTATCAGGGCCGCCCCACTCCGGTCTATCACGCCGCGCGCTTGTCCGAAAAATGCGGCGGCGCCCAGATTTATCTCAAACGCGAAGACCTCAACCACACCGGCGCGCACAAGATCAACCACTGCATGGGCGAAGGACTGCTCGCCAAATACATGGGCAAGAAAAAGCTGATCGCTGAAACCGGCGCGGGCCAGCACGGCGTCGCGCTCGCCACCGCCGCCGCCTACTTTGGCCTCGAATGCGAAATCCACATGGGCGAAGTGGATATCGCCAAAGAACATCCCAACGTTGTGCGGATGAAACTGCTCGGCGCCAAAGTCGTTCCGGTTTCGCACGGGCTCAAAACGCTCAAAGAAGCGGTCGACTCGGCGTTTCAGGCGTACCTGAAAGATCCTCAGACCGCGATTTACTGTATCGGCTCGGTCGTCGGTCCGCATCCGTTCCCGATGCTGGTGCGCGACTTCCAGAGTGTCGTCGGCATCGAAGCGCGCGAACAGTTTCAGGAAATGACCGGCGGCCTGCCGGATGTTATCACCGCCTGCGTCGGCGGCGGCAGCAACGCCATGGGTCTTTTCTCGGCGTTTCTGAACGACCCGAGCGAAATCTGGGGCGTTGAGCCGCTCGGACGCGGACCGAAAACCGGCGACCACGCCGCGACCATGTCTTACGGAATGCCCGGGATCATCCACGGCTTCAAGTGCTATCTTCTGCAGGACGAAAAGGGCGAACCGTCGCCGGTTTATTCCATCGCCAGCGGACTCGACTACCCCGGTGTCGGCCCCGAGCACAGCCACCTTAAGGATACAGGCCGGGTGCACTACACCACCGCCGACGACAAGGCCTGCCTGAACGCGTTCTTCACCCTTTGCCGCACCGAAGGAATTATTCCGGCGCTCGAAAGCGCGCATGCGGTCGCCTTTGCGATGAAGAAAGCCGTCGAAATGAAATCCGGCACAATTCTGGTCAACCTCTCGGGGCGCGGCGACAAAGACCTCGACTTCGTGGTGGATAACCACGGCTACGGCGACTAGCGCTGATTTTTCCGGAAATCGCGAAATATTTTCTTAGGAATATCGGAATTTTGCAGTAAATATACCGGACAAGTTCGACTTATTTCAGGTATTGGAATCGCATAAAACACAGGAGAAGTTCTCATGGGAAAAAATGTATTGGTGGCACAGTCCGGAGGCCCGTCGCCGGTAATCAACAACTCGCTTCGCGGAGTCATCGACGCCTGCCGCGCCTATCCGTCCAAATTCGGGAAAATCTATGGCGGATGGCATGGCATTGAGGGCGTTCTCCAGGAGGAGCTGATCGATCTTTCCGCACAGGATGCCTACGAAATTTCCCTGCTGGCGACCACGCCTGCCGCCGGAGCCATTGGCACCTGCCGGTATAAGCTGAAAGAATCCCAGCATGAGGATTTCGCCCGGATCATCGAAGTGCTCAAAGCCCACGACATCGGCTATTTCTTCTACATCGGCGGCAACGATTCCATGGACACCGCCAACAAAGTCTCCATGCTGGCCGCGAAAAACAATCTGGATCTAACAGTCGTCGGAATACCGAAAACCGTCGACAACGATGTCGGCGACCAGGACTTCAAACTTCTCGACCACACTCCCGGCTACGGCTCAATCGCGCGGTACTGGGCGAATTATATTCAGAACATCAATCAGGAAAGCCTCGGATGCTGCACACATAATCCCGTCCTCGTCTTGCAGGCCATGGGGCGGAAAACCGGATTTATTCCGGCGGCGGCGCGGCTGGGCGACCCGAAACGCGAAATGCCGCTGCAAATCTATATGCCGGAATCCAAACTGTCTCTGGACGATCTGACAGACAACGTCCGCGATGAATTGAAGCGCAGCGGACGCTGTATCGTCGTCGTCAGCGAAGGCTTTGATGTCGGCGATCTGGGCTGGCAGCACGACCGCTTCGGGCACATCGACTATTCCGCATCCGAAAGCACCGTATGTCAGGCGCTCGTAAACCACCTGAACAAACAGAAACTCTCAAAATACGGGCCGGCCTTCGGCAACATCTCCGGACTCGAACAGAGAATGGTGTCGGTCTACGCCTCCAACGTCGACCTCGACGAAGCGCACAAAGTCGCGGTGCATGCCGTTGAAATCGCCCTGAAAGAAGGCACAGGCTACATGGCGAACATCCTGCGCAAGCCGGGCGAAGCCTATGAGGTTTATTTCGACAAAGTTCCGCTGGCCTTGGTCGCGAACGCCGACCGGCATATCCCCGAAAAATGGCTGACGAAAAGCAGATGCGACGTAAACGACGACTATCTGAAATACGCCAGACCGCTCATCGGCGAAGGCTGGGTCAAAACGCCGATTGAAAACGGTCTCCAGCGTTTCGCGAGAATCAAAAAGGTCTACGCTGATAAGAAATGCGGCAACTACGTGCCGGAATCCTATCGGTAACCCGTAGCTCAAACACACACCAACACAGGCCGGAACTGCCGCAAGCGGTTCCGGCCTGAGCTTTTTCAAAAACTGCGGCCTCTATCGTAGACGAGGCTTCCAGCCTCGTTTGGTAAATCTACACGTAACTCACATGCAAACGAGGCTGGAAGCCTCGTCTACGCCAACCCACAAAAAATTTGTGCGGCTACAGTTCTTCTGAATTTGCTCTGGGATTCTCTCCCCGCCCCTATTCATCTTTCTGAACGTATTTCCCCAAGCGGGAGCTGTTTCTCGCAAAGCCGCGAAGCCGCCGAGCCAGACCAAGAGCGGTTGTTTGCAGGACTTCTACAATGCGAATTTGGGGTTCCCCTCATTCATCATTAAGAACTCATCGTTCATCATTTTGAACTATAGCATTTCACGATTCAAATGCCGTAATTCTGTAGGCCCGCTGTCCCCAGCGGGCGCGCCGGACGAGGACGTCCGGCCTACACCGGAAAATAGGGTACGGCATTTCATTCGTTATCTGCTCTAGAGGCCCTGCTCATCATTCTGAATATGGTGCCCCGGACAGGACTTGAACCTGTAACCCTCAGATTCGAAATCTGATGCTCTATCCAATTGAGCTACCGAGGCGGAAGAGAAGGGAGGAAGTATGAAGGATGAACTATGAAAGATGAAGACGGATTTTGGGCAAAGAGATTTCTCGCAAAGCCGCCACCCCGAAAAGCAACAAAGCCTTCTGGAAAAAGACCGCCGAAGGCAGAGGCTGGCGCTATTGCGACGGCAAGGAATGCAATGACTGGCAACTTTGAGCGCAACGTCGCCAATGATCGGAAACGCGCCCGCGAACTGAAAAAAATCGGGTGGCGCGTGCTGACTGTATAGTCTTGTGAAATGGAGAAGAACCCAAGCCGTGTCTTCAGGAAAATCGAAAAAGGCCTCCGCCAAAATCCAAAATCGCATCCTGAACAGCCTCTCGCAATTTGACAGAACTGTCTTTGGCGGCTAATATCGTTGCGATTTAAGAGTTGAAGCTCCTGAAAAATATGGTTCAATGCGCGCCCCGTTTAAGGGAGAAGATTATGGCCAGACCTATTAAAGAAACTCCGTTCCTGCATGGAAACGACGCCCGCCGGTTTAATGAGCAGATCAAAGCTCCGGTTCGGGTATCTCTGGAAGAAGTTCGCCGGGCTCAGTCCATCTATCGCGCTGTCAACAAACACAGCGGAAGCCCATGTTGCGGCTAGAAGACTGCAAAATCGAACGCCTGTCCGGTGTTCCCGCGAATTTCGACTGCGGCGATTCAGACCTCAATGAATTCCTGCTGGAAGATGCCTTGCCCCATCAAAACGATCTGCTGGCTGTTACCTATCTGATAAAACATGGCGAAACGGTTATTGCGTATTTCAGTGTGTTGAATGACCGGATTGCCGTTGAGCAGTTCCCGACCAAATCCCAGTTCCGGAAATTGCAGAAACTCCTGCCGCATCGGAAACGCTGCTATAAAAGTTATCCGGCCGTAAAGCTCGGCCGTCTTGCCGTCGAAACCGCTTTTAAAAAACAGGGACTTGGCGCGCAGTTGCTGGATTACATCAAAATCCTGTTTATCAGCGGAAATAAAACCGGCTGCCGGTTCATCACCGCCGACGCCTATAAACACGCGGTTGATTTTTATGCGCGCAGCGGCTTTGTCCCGCTCTCGGAAAAACCGGAAGACAGCCAGACCGAGCTGATGTATTTCGACCTCAAGCCATACGCCGAACAGCTCGCGCAACTTTCTTCGCCGGCCCGCTGATATCTCCGTTTGGCACCGGCGCGCCGCCTGCAAAAACACAAGAACCCCGAAAAGCAACAAGGCCTTCTGGAAAAACAAATTCGAGCGCAACGTCGCCAACGATAAAAAGTACGCCCGTGAATTAAGGAAACTAGGCTGGAAAGTCGTCACCGTTGGGAAATATGAAACCGACAAGCTAGACCTAAAGAACTTCAAACCCGATTTCTTGGAAATATTTAAAGGTCGGATCGTAAAATGATGGGGGTCGGGTTGGATCTTCGGCGTCACCGGGCGGAATTACGATTACCATGCCCTGCCGCGCACGCGTCATAAGCACACGATAGGCATTTTTTAGATATGTCTGCCGCTCAGCCTTATTAATTTTTTGCCATTGGTTGCCTCGGAATGCGCGATGAATCCACCCATCTTTTGAATACCGAAAGTCTGCGTCCCATGTAACGCACACCCAATCGAGTTCCAAACCTTGGATGTGAAACTCTGTTGCGACATCCTCAAGGTAGTAAGAAGAGCGCACATCATCTTTGTCCGCCAAAAACCAGTGGATGGGGTTCATTGGCGACTTTACATCAATCGCGTGAGGTTTGAGTCGTTCGGCCTGCGAGGAAACAACTATTCCGTAGCGCTCTGTTCCGCGC
>JADYZA010000066.1 GCA_020853375.1 Verrucomicrobiota bacterium
CCAATGGGAACGGTTTAAAGGAAATCAAATATGACAGCACAACCGAAGTCACTTCGTAAAAAGGCTCCTATTTACATCTTTATCGATACCAATATCTTCCTCGATTTCTACAGGGGGAATAACGAAGCGAGCCTAACTCTCCTGAAAAAGCTTGAGACTGTTAAAAAATCAGTCATATCGACATATCAGGTCGAAATGGAGTTCAAAAAGAACCGGCAAACGGTTATTCAAGAGACCCTGAATGGCATCAAATTCGATTCTAAAGTCTCATTGCCGGCCGTTTTTCATGACTCCACCACCAGCAAATCCCTTAACAAGCTACAAGACGCCGCGAAAAACAAACTCCGTATCGTTGAAAAACGTTTTCTGGATTTGCTCCACTCACCGAAACAAACTGATGTTGTGTTCCAAACACTAGAAGACATATTTCACAATCCATCGGCGCATGTACTTACAAGAGGTAAGGAAATTCGCCAAAAAATAAAGCGCTTGGCCTGGAGAAGATTTATTCTCGGATATCCTCCAAGAAAGAAAAATGACACATCTGTCGGTGACGCCCTTAATTGGGAATGGCTCATACAGTGCGGCAAAGATTTCCCCGGTAAAATTATCGTTGTATCAAGAGACAGCGACTACGGGACCACAATAAAAGACTGTTCTTTTCTAAATGATCACCTGTTACAGGAATATAAAGAACGGGTTGGTCCCAAACGCTCAATATCATTAACCAATAAGCTTTCTGCTGCCCTAAAAGAATTAGATATCAAAGTAACAGATAAAGAAATCGAAGCAGAAAAAACACAGACAACCGAATCGACTCCCGTCCTTCCTAGGTTACTAAATTTATCAAATTCAGGAACCTTTCTTGAAGCCTGCCTCCGTGCGCATTTTTCGAAAAACATCTCATCAACAAAAATACTCGTAGATGAAGAAAAGGATATATCCTTGAGTTAGCGAGCAGAGACTTTTCCCCAACATACCCCTCGATGTCGCACTTCCGCTTTAAACCAGCGGCGTTCATGGTTCGGGTCTTTCCGAAGATTGGACGCTCGGCGGCGCATTTACAGAAGCGTAATCAAGGCAGAAGTGATTACGGAACGGTGATGCAAAGTAGTGTTATGCCGGAGCTGACCGGGCTGACGGTGTATCCGCCGAGCGCGGCGGGAACCAGCCATGACTGCCCCGCCGCCATTTTTTCTTCGCCGCCGTTCCATCCAATCACGCCGGAACCTTCCGCAATAAACAAAGCCTGGAAACTTTTTCCAGACATTGGAAATTTCCGCGCGGAGGTCAGTTCAAACCGGTCGAGCTGGAAAAACGGACTGGTCTGAATTTGCGTTCCGCTGATTTTACAGCGCGGGTCGCCGTTATTGTCCCAGTCGATCACTTTCAGGGCTTTGTCGATGTGGAGCTCGCGTCCTTTGCCGTTCGCATCGACGCGATCCCAGTCATAAATGCGGTACGTCGTGTTGGAGTTCTGCTGAATTTCCAGAATCAGACAACCTGCGCCGATTGCATGGATCCGCCCGCCGGGTACAAAAACCGCATTACCTTTTTCCGCCGGAACCGTCTGCAGAACTTCCGCGAATGTTTTGTTTTCCATCGCCTTCAAGAACTCCGCCCGACCGATGCCGGGCTTGAGGCCGCAATAGATTTGCGCCGAGCCGTCGCCTTCGAGGAAATACCACATTTCGGTTTTCGGGTCGCCTTGGACAGCGGCGGCGTTGCCGTTGTTTGGATGAACCTGCACGCTGAGAGTTTCTCGCGCATCGATCAGTTTGATGAGCAGAGGGAAATCGCCGCCTCTGACGTTCGGGCCGAGCAACGCAGATTGATGTTCCGGCAGAAGATCTCGCAGGGTTTTCCCGGCCAGCGGGCCGTTGGCGATGGCGGTGATTCCGTCCGGATGGGTCGAAATTTCCCACGATTCGGCATAAATACCAGCTGGCAGCTTCCGCCCGTAAAGCGTCGGGATGCGGTTTCCGCCCCAGATGTAGTCTTTGTAGACGGGAGTAAAGCGAAGTGGATACAGCGTTTCCATGACCAGCTTCCTGTTTTTATACAATTTAACTGGCAACAAAATGCCGGTTGATTAGAGTGCAGGCTAAGCATGAACGAGATTACCGTCCAGTCAAAATCCCGCATCGATTTCATCGGTGTCACCCCTGCTGCGCAACAATTCGTTGCCGGAAAAGGGCTGGAGGGGTCTGTATGAAAACCCGCTGGATTCTGCCTGCGCTGCTGGTGAGCGTGATGTTCTTCGGCTGCGGACGAAAACCGGGCGAAAAGCTTTACCATGAGGCTCTGGCGGAATGGAATGACGGCAACCTTGTCCGCGCCCGCGCGCTACTGGAAAAGTCGATCCGCCGCCGCACGGGAAGCTTGGAAAACGCTGAAGCCTATAACCGGCTCGGAACCCTTCTGTGGGAAATGGGCAACCGGAAAGAGGCGGTCAAAGCCTTTACGGAAAGCTGCCGTCTGGATTCCGGACGCTATGAAGTGCTCTGCAACCTCGGTGTTGCGCTGAGTTCGCAGAATGATTTCAGCGCCGCCGAACACGCTTTCCGCGAAGCCTCGCTGATGAAACCTGACGATCCGCGCCCGCTCGCCTTCGTCGGCGTGATTTATGCGAAAAACCAGAAGTGGGATGAGGCCATACACAATCTGAACCGGGCGCTGGCGCGCACCCCGAACGACCCTCGCTTGCAAACCGCGCTGGCGCTCGCCGAATTGAACACCGCCGGAGCTGATGCGGCGCTAAAACGGTTGCAGGCCGTTTTAAAACAAAACCCCGACTACGCTCCGGCAATTTTCAACACCGCCGCGATCTACCGTTACCGGACAAAAAATCAGGCGGAAGCCAAACGCTGTTTTGAACTCTTTCTCCGCAAAACCCCCGAAACAGATCCCTTTGCTGAACAGGCCCACGAAGCGCTTCAGGCGATGGCCAGCGCGAATGGAGAGAAAATCAGCTTCACGCCACCGCGCAGCCCGAACCGTATCAACGCCGACAAAAATTTCCAGAAGGCACTGACCTATCATAAGAAAAACGATTTGGACAACGCGGCTCAGTGGTACATCAAAGCCATCGAAGCCGACGACACCTATGAACAGGCGTTCTACAACCTCGGGCTGACCTATTACGCGGCGAACCGGCTGGAGCTGGCATCCGACGCCTTCGCGCGGGCCGTGCAACTCGATCCCTCTTCAATCGACGCGCGCTATAACAGCGCACTGGCCGAATTCCGACTGGGGAACAGCGACCGCGCCCAGCGCGAACTGTCGATTGTTCTCAGCCAGCGCCCGGACTACCAGCCAGCCATCGATTTAATGAAGCGTGTCCGCAAATAGTTTTTCCGGTAGTTGGAAATTTACACTTGGGCGGGGATTACTTATCGTTCGCCCCGACATTCGAGAGGAACCTTTATGAAGTATAAGCGCATTCTGCTCAAGCTCAGCGGCGAAGCACTCCAGAACAAAGAAAAAGGACTGAGTATTGACCCCGGCATCCTCGCCTCCATCGGACGGCAATTCAAAGAACTGATCGAAGCCGGCGCGGAAATCGCGGTGGTTGTCGGCGGCGGCAATATCTTCCGGGGTTTGGCTGGCGAAGCGGGCGGAACCGACCGCACCACCGGCGATTCCATGGGCATGCTCGCCACCGTGATCAACTCTCTCGCCTTGCAGTCCGCTCTTGAAAACGTCGGCATTCAAACGCGCGTTATGACGGCGATCAGCATGCCCGCCGTCGCCGAGCCGTTCATCCGCCGCAAAGCGATGCGCCATCTTGAAAAAGGACGCGTCGTCATTTTCGGCGCAGGCACCGGCAACCCTTACTTTACCACCGACAGCGCCGCCGCCCTGCGCGCTTCGGAAATCGGCGCCGACGTTCTGATGAAAGCCACCAAGGTGGACGGCATCTACACCGCCGATCCGATGAAGGATAAATCCGCCATTCGCTTCGACAAAATCTCGTACGGCGAAGCGCTCAGCAAACAGCTGAAGATCATGGATGCCGCCGCCTTTTCGCTCTGTATGGAAAACGACATTCCGATCGTCGTATTCAACTTTTTCAAGGAAGGCGAAATGCTGCGCGTCTTCCGCGGCGAAAACGCCGGAACACTGGTGGGTCACTGAGTTTCAAGGAGAGATGTCATGGAATTGAGCGTGGAAGTATTGCTGGCGGTTGAAGAGAAGATGGATAAATGCGTGGAGTTCCTCCATCACGAACTGAGCGGCTTGCGTACAGGCAAAGCCAGTCCGAGCCTGGTTGAAAATATCACCGTCGAATACTACGGCACCGCGACCCGACTGCGCGACATCGCCAACATCTCGACTCCCGAGCCGCGCCTGCTGGTGATCAGCCCGTTCGACCCCTCGTCGCTCGGCGCCATCGAAAAAGCCATTAGCGCCGCCAACATCGGCATCACGCCGATCAACGACGGACGTCTCATCCGCGTGCCGATTCCTGAACTGAGCGAACAGCGCCGTAAAGACCTGGCCAAGATCGCCGGACGCGCCACAGAAGAACAGCGTATCGCCGTCCGCAACGTCCGCCGCGACGGCAACGAATTGCTCAAAGCGCTCCAGAAAAACGGCAAAATCACCGAAGACGACCGCGACCAGAGCCTCGAAGAAGTCCAGAAGCTGACCGACGGCCACATTAAAAAAATGGATGACATGCTCGCGGCCAAAGAAAAAGAAGTTCTGTCCGTCTAATGAAACGAATTCTCATAGGTGTAACTGGCGGAATCGCGGCGTACAAGGCCGCCAGCGTCGTCAGCGCGCTCAAGCAGGCCGGACACGATGTGCAGGTGGCAATGACACCCGCCGCCTGCCAGTTCGTTACGCCGCTGACTTTCGCCGCTCTGTCACAGAAGGAAGTCCGCACGGAACTTTTTCCGGCGCATCCGACTTCCGATAAGGGCCAGCTCTACCCGCATCTCTATCCCGCCACCGAAGCCGACCTCTTCGCTGTCCTGCCCGCCACCGCTGACATCATCGGCAAACTGGCCTACGGCTTTGGCGACGACATTGTTTCCGCCAGCGCGCTTTCGCTCGGCAAAAAGTGCGTCAAAATTTTCTGCCCCGCCATGAACACGCAGATGTGGGACAACCCCGTCGTCCGCGAAAACGTCCAGACCTTGGAAAAACGCGGCTGGCAGCGCATCGGCCCAGAAGCCGGACTGATGGCCTGCGGGACCGAGGGCGCCGGACGGATGAGTGAACCGTCCGCCATTCTCGAAGCGATTAAAGAAGCGCTCGCATGAAAAAGGTTCTCATCCTCTCCGGACCGACGCACGAATACTTTGACCCGGTCCGCTTTATCGGCAATGCCAGCTCCGGAAAAATGGGCAAAGCCCTCGCCGAAGAGGCAATCCGGCGCGGTATGGATGTTGAATTTATTTCCGGCCCGGTTCCGGAAAGCAACCTGCCGAAACACGGTCACATCACCCGCGTCACGTCCGCCGGAGAAATGCTGGCCGCCGCAAAAGAAAAATTCGCTGCCGCCGACCTCATCATCTTTGCCGCCGCTGTCGCCGATTTCCAACCCTTGGAAAAATCGGCGGAAAAGTTTCCGAAGGTTGGAAACCACATCACGATCGAACTCAAACCGACGCCTGACATCGCCGCCACGCTCTGCGCCAATAAACGGAAAGATCAGATTGCCATCGGGTTTGCGCTCCAGACGCACAACGGCGAAACCAGAGCCCGCGAGAAACTGATCTCCAAAAATCTGAACGGGGTCATTCTAAACACACCGGCCACCCTCGGTGCCGATTCCGGACTCTTCACCTGGATTGATTCCCAAGGTTTGGAAAGCTGGGGCTCGCTCGACAAGGCGAAGTGCGCGGAACGGGTTTTCAGCAAGATTGAAAGCAGACCCTAAACGGCTTCGCGACTCAGCCGTCGCTTTTGGCTGCATCCGCCGGAGCTGAATTTTTAACAGATCCACCGCTGTGCGGAACGCAGATATAACCAATCCATAGAGCGATCAGTCCGACCAGGACGCTGAGAACGACATTGCTTCCCGCCGCCAGGAGTTCGCCCCGGCGGAGCAGATAGAAAGTTTCCAGGCCGAAAGCCGAGAATGTGGTGAAACCGCCCATGATCCCGGTGAAGAGAAAAATGCGGGTTTCGGCGGAAAAGAAATCCTCTTTAACGGCGAGTCCGGCCAGTATGCCGATAATGAAGCATCCGGCGACATTGACGACAAAGGTTCCCGCCGGAAACTGCCAGTTCATGGTGTGGTGAAACACCCAGCCGGAAAGTTTGTAACGAACCGCCGAACCGAGCGCGCCGCCCAGAGCAACCAGCAGAATTGATTTCAGCTCATACATATCTGGTGGCGAGCCTAACCGCATCTGATTTTCTGTCAAATTCAAACCCGGTCTGAGCAACAGAAAGGAGCTTCGGAAAAAGGCTGGAAGAAGGCGGAGGGAAACGTGATACTCCGCGCCAATGAATTTCCGGTTTTCCAGACTTTGGACGCTTTTGCTTCTGCTTGCGCCTGCGCTGTTTGCGCAGGAGCCGCTTCCGACCCGCCAAATCGAAGCGGCGCTGGAAGACGGGCTTTACCCGCTGGCCGAACAGCAGACGTGGGAAGCTCTCAGCATGCAACGCACACCCGATGAAGAAGCCTCTTTGACGATTCTGCTGATTCGCGCACTGGCCGGTCAGCAAAAATTCAACGAGGCCGTGATTCTGGCCAACGAATCCGCCGCCCTTCCCCGGCAGGATGCTTTTACCTACTGGCGCGCCCGTGCGCTCTTCGATGCGGGCAATTCCGGTCTAGTCATTCAAGCCTTGGAAAAATTTCCGGCGAACAGCTTTTATGCTCCCGCCGCCCTGCGGCTCAAGGGCCGCGCTGAACTGGCGTCCGGCGACATTAAATCGGCGCAGAAAACGTTCGACGCTTTCCGCGAACAGTTTCCAAACGACGAGAACGCCGCGCAAAACCTGTTTGATCTGGCCGGAGTTTATCTGGACCGCAGCAAAAAGAGTGAGTCGGTGAAAGCGTTGCATGAATTGCTGGAACGCTTTTCAAATCATGTCTTGGCCGATAACGCCCGCCTGGAGCTGGCGCGCCAGTTGATCGCGGCGGGCGGTAAAGACGAGCTGGCCGAAGCCGCAGCTTTGCTAACGACGCTCGGTTCGGGCGAAACCGCTCATCCGCGCCTGCGGTCCGCCGCTTGGGTGGAGCTGTCGGCGCTCAGACAGCGTGCCGGAAATTCCACCGGAGCCGCCGACGCGCTCGCTAAAGCCGAAAAGCTGACCGGTGAAGCCTCCCTGCGCGTCCGCCAAAAAGCCGCCCGCGCCGGCCTGCTGGCTGATGAAAATAAAATAAAGGAGGCGTTCCCGCTCTTCGACGAAGCCGCCAAGGAAGCGCCAACCACCGCCACTGCCGCCGAAATTCTAATTCAAAAAGCGGAAGCGCTCCTAAAGACACAACAGTTTGCCGCTGCAGAAAAAACATTTCAGGCAGGACTCGATATCACCGTCGACCCCGCCCTGCAAACTCGGGCTCAAACCGGTAAAGGCTGGAGCCTCTGGGAGCAGAAGCGCTATGAGGAATCCGCTGTCGCGTTCGAGAACTCCACGCTTATGTGTGTCCAGCCCGACAGTTGCGTAACGGCG
>JADYZA010000067.1 GCA_020853375.1 Verrucomicrobiota bacterium
GTTTTATCAACGACCGTGCGGACGGAGAACGCTTCCGGACGAAGCTGTATCTTGCCTAGTTCAATTTTTGAAAAATCGAGCAGATCGGAAATGAGCATCAACAGCGATTCGCCGCTGGAGCTGATGGTTTGGATATAATCGAGTTGTTCCTCATTAAGCGTTGAGCTTTCAAGCAGTTCGGCCAGCCCGATGATCGCGTTGAGCGGCGTGCGCAGTTCATGGCTCATATTCGCCAGAAACTGCGTCTTGATGCGATTGGCCTCTTCCGCAACATCCAAGGCGGTGCGAAGAACGGCAACTTCGGCGTTTTTCTCCTCGGTGATGTCGGTGAAGACCGTGGCAAACCGCCCCTTGCACGGCGAATAGGCGGACACCGCATAATGCCGACCAAGCTCGCCCGAAAAATCATCGACTTGCATCGGTACGCCAGTCAGCGCCACTTTTCCGTAGCCTTCGATCCAATGGGCCTCTATTTTTGGCATCACCTCTTTGACGGTTCTGCCGATCAGTTCCTCGCTCTTCAGACCGGTTAGTTTTTCAAAGGCTGGATTGACCTCCAGAAAGCGGTAGTCGCACGGAATACCATTTTCATCGCAGATGATTTCGTGCAACGCAAACCCGGCGTGCATCGATGCGAAAAGTCCTCGGTAGCGGATTTCGCTTTCTTTGAGCTGAGCCTCCGCCTGTTTACGCAACAGTGCTTCGCCGATATGTGCGGCGATTTCTTCCATCTGCTCAATCGTCTCAAGGGAGAAACAACCCCTGCGCCGATCGTTCAACTGAATCAGGCCGACGATCCGGTTCATGCTCCGGATGGGAACCAGCGCCACCGAGGCATAGCCGAGGTGGATGCAGTTGTTGCGCGGATGAAGCCGCGGATCCTGACTGGCTGGAAGATCAAGCAACGGAAAGGTGTCGTTTTCCCAGAAACTTCCACCCTTTGTAAAAAACGGAATGGACGGATCCGTTTTTCCGGAAAGAACCAGCCCGCAGGTGCATTCCAGACGCGGGCTTCCGTCCTCATTCCGGCAGACTCCGCCGTCCGCTCCGCGCTCAACCAGCGTGTTTTCCTTGAGTAGAAAATCGGTGGGAAATCCATCCTGAACAAAGTATGGAAAATCGTCCCCGTTTTGCAGGCGGATTCCCACCGCGTCAAATCCGGTCCGCTTCTTCAGCACTTCCAAGACATGATGAATAGGATTCTGTTCACTGTTTGGTGAGTTCAACACTTCCAGAATCTCGCGGCTCATGTCGCTATATTCTTCCATCTTCTTCTGGCGGGTAATGTTCCGTGCGATATGAATCGCTCCGATAATCCGCTCATCCAAATAGATCGGCGAAACGCTGACCCTGAACCACCCGTTTAGAGTTTCCGAATACATCTCATGCACATGCTGCTGCCAATCCTGTAGCATGGCCTCGTGCGGACAGCCCGCCGCCGGACAAACCGTTCCGTGCATGTATTCATAACATTTCTTCCCGATCAGCTCGACGGCGGGAAAGCCGAGGCCGTCAGCCATCGCCTTATTGACACGCACAATGGAATGGTCGGCATCAAAAACGGCAACCAAATCAGGCATGGCGTCGAAAGTCTTCTCCCACATGGCATAAGCCTGCGTTTCCTCTTCGGCCGGTCCCCTTCTTGTGTTTAAAAGATTCAGGAGGCCCAGATCCATCTGGCGCTGTGTCGTCCGCTCCAGCTCTTCTTTCGCCGCCACCAACTGGGACGCGGCGGTGCGGCGGGCCACTTCGTTCACCGTGCCGGGGTTCATCAGTTGACGGATCGTTTCCGCAACCTGCTCAAACTCCGTGGATTTATCGAAGAAAAAGTCGGCGCCTTCGTCGAGACACTTCCGGCGGTACTGGGCATAGGGATAGTTGGTGATAATGATAACAGTCGTATCAGGCTTCATCCGCTTGATTTCACCGAGCGCCTTGATTCCGCCGCCGCCCGGCATACGGATATCCAGCACCGCCACGTTCGGTTTGAAAACCTCGGTCTGGCGCAACGCCTCCGGCGTATCTACCGCCTCGGCGATTTCAACGCCTGAAATCTGTGAAAGCCTCGTAACCAGCCTCTCACGAATCGGTTGTGAATCATCTGCGATCAACACTCTCATGGGTTTCATCCTACCTGCATCCTACACGAATAGAACGTCGGGGCTAGTCTGTTCTTTCTGTGGGGAAAAGCCCTACGGAAAGGAGGCGCTTCGTCGAGTTTGGGGTTGATTCATCCTCTGAAAATCTATTTCCTAACCACCCTTCGCCACGTTTAACTGGAAACACCCTATGAGCAACAAAGCCAAAATCATCTACACCATCACCGACGAAGCTCCGGCCCTTGCCACTTGGTCCCTGCTTCCAATCATTGAAGCCTTCACCGCCGCCGCAGGCGTGAGCGTTGAACCGCGCGACATTTCTCTGGCGGGCCGGATTCTGGCGAACTTTCCCGATTTCCTGACCAAAGCTCAGCAAATCCCCGACGCGCTCGCCGAACTGGGCGAACTCGCTATGGCTCCGGATGCGAACATCATTAAACTGCCGAATATTTCCGCTTCCATGCCGCAACTGAAAGCCGCCATCGCCGAACTTCAGGCCAAAGGATTCAAACTCCCCAACTACCCGGAAGAACCGACAACCGCTGAAGAAAAATCCATCAAAACGCGCTACGACAAAATCAAAGGCAGCGCCGTGAACCCGGTTCTGCGCGAAGGCAACTCCGACCGCCGCTGCGCCGCCGCCGTTAAACAGTACGCCAAAAACAATCCGCACCGCATGGGCGCGTGGTCAGCCGATTCCAAATCCGTCGTCTCCAGCATGCCGGGCAACGATTTCTTCGGAAACGAAAAATCCGTCACCGTTCCCGCCGCAACCACGGCGAAAATTGAACTGATCGCCGCCGACGGAAGCGTGACCGTTCTCAAAGACGGCCTGAAACTTCAGGCGGGCGAAGTGCTCGACGGAACCTTTATGAGCGCTAAAGCGTTACGCGGATTTCTCGCCGACCAGATCGCCGCGACAAAAAAAGCCGGAACTCTTTTCTCCCTGCACATGAAGGCCACCATGATGAAGGTTTCCGACCCGATCATCTTCGGCCATTGCGTTTCCGTCTTCTTCAAAGACGTTTTTGAAAAACATGCCGCCACCTTCGCGAAACTCGGCATCTCCCCGAATAACGGCCTCGGCGATCTCTACGCCAAAATCGAAACTCTTCCGGCCGACAAAAAAGCGGAGATCGAAGACGCCATCGCCGCCGTTTACAAATCCGCGCCGGAAATCGCCATGGTTGATTCCGACAAAGGCATCACCAACCTGCATGTTCCAAGCGACGTGATCGTCGACGCCTCCATGCCCGCCGCCATCCGCACCTCCGGCCAGATGTGGAATAAGGCCGGAAAACAGCAGGACACCAACTTCATCATTCCGGACCGCTGCTATGCCGGCATCTACGCCGAAACCATCGCCTTCTGCAAAAAGAACGGCGCGTTTGATCCCCGCACAATGGGCAGCGTGGCAAACGTTGGCCTCATGGCGCAGCAGGCCGAAGAGTACGGCTCTCACGATAAAACCTTCGAAATTCCAACCTCCGGAAAAGTCCGTGTCAGCGACGCCTCCGGCAAAATCCTATTTGAGCACGTCGTGGAAAAAGGCGACATCTGGCGCGCCTGCCAGGCCAAGGACGCGCCGATCCGCGACTGGGTTAAACTCGCCGTCGCCCGCGCCCGCGCCACCGGAACTCCAGCCATCTTCTGGCTCGATAAAAACCGCGCCCACGACGCGCAGCTCATCGCCAAGGTCGAAAAATATCTGAAAGACCACGACATCCAAGGCTTGGAACTTCAAATCATGTCGCCCGAAGCCGCCACCCGCTTCACGCTGGCGCGCTCCAAAGCCGGGCTGGATACCATTTCCGTCACGGGCAACGTCCTGCGCGACTACCTAACCGACCTTTTCCCAATTCTGGAACTCGGCACCAGCGCCAAAATGCTATCCATCGTTCCGCTCATGAACGGCGGCGGACTTTTTGAAACCGGCGCAGGCGGCTCCGCGCCCAAACACGTTCAGCAATTCCTCAAAGAAAACTATCTGCGCTGGGATTCGCTCGGCGAATTCCTCGCCCTCGGCGTATCACTCGAACATCTCGCCAACGTTTTCAAAAACAACAAAGCGCAAGTGCTCGCCGACACGCTCGACGCCGCCAACGCCAAATTCCTACAGGAAGACAAATCGCCCGCCCGCAAAGTCGGCGAACTCGACAACCGGGGAAGCCACTTTTACCTCGCGCTCTATTGGGCCGAAGCACTCGCCGCACAGAATAAAGACGCGGAACTCAAAGCCCGCTTCGCGCCGCTCGCCAAAACGCTCGCGGAAAACGAAACCAGAATTGTCGCGGAGTTGACCGCGGTTCAGGGCAAGCCGGTCGACGTCGGCGGATATTACCGCCCGGACGAAAAGCTCGCCGCCAACGCCATGCGGCCCAGCAAAACCTTTAACGCCGCGCTTAGCGCATTGTAACCAGAAAATCGCCAAATAGCGGATGCTCGGAAAGATTGGTGACGACACCCTTTTCGACTTCGAGCAGTTGTCCATTGAGCGCGACCTGAAAGCGCGGGGTGTGGCAAAGCTTCCAATCCTTGGAAGAAAGTTTTCCAATGATTGGAAAAAGTTCCGCTTCCGGAATTGTCACATCCTGAATCCCGCCGTCCGCATAGTTTTCTTTGA
>JADYZA010000068.1 GCA_020853375.1 Verrucomicrobiota bacterium
AATCCGCTGGTTCTGGTGGCGGAAGGGTTGGAAAAGCCCGGTAACCTTGGCGCATTGCTGCGCACCGCCGACGGTGCCGGAGCGGACGCTGTTATTATCTGCGATGCGGCGACCGACCTGAACAATCCGAATGTGATCCGCGCCAGCATCGGCACGCTGTTTTATCTACCGGTCGCAGAAGCAACCACGGAGGAAACCATCGCGTTTTTGAACGGGAAGGGGATCAAAATCCTTTCCGCCGTTCCGGACGCGGACGCGGTTTATACCGATGCCGATTTAAAAGGTCCGGTCGCTATCGTGGTTGGCGCTGAGGATCAAGGGCTTTCCGATGTCTGGAAGAATACGGCGGATCTGAACGTGAAAATTCCGATGCTCGGAAAAAACGATTCGCTGAATGTTTCGGTTTCCGCCGCGATTCTGCTCTATGAAGCGGTTCGCCAGCGGAAAACTTCCCGCCGTCTGGATGGCTGAAAACTGTCTTGTGCCGGGGTTGATTTCCCGTACTCTCTGCCCCATGAATTTCGAATACAAAAAACTGGCGCAGGACGGCGCGGCGCGGCGCGGCAAAATCACCACGGCGCATGGCGAAATCGACACGCCCGCCTTTATGCCGGTTGGCACGGCGGCGACGGTGAAGGGCATGCGCCCCGAACAGGTGGCCGATACCGGCGCGCAGATTCTGCTCGGCAACACCTATCACCTGATGCTGCGTCCCGGCGCGGAACGCGTCGCCGAGCTCGGCGGCCTGCATACGTTCATGAACTGGGACAAACCGATCCTGACCGACTCCGGCGGCTTTCAGGTGATGTCGCTTTCCAAACTCCGGAAAATCACCGAGAAGGGCGTGACATTCCAGTCGCACATCGACGGAAGCCGCTACGAATTATCGCCGGAACGCTCAATCGAAATTCAGCACCTGCTCGATGCCGACATTTCGATGGCGTTCGACGAATGCACGCCGTTTCCATCCGACGAAAAAACCGCCGCGGACTCCATGCGTCTATCCATGCGCTGGGCACAGCGTTCCAAAGATGCTTTCAAGCGGCGCGACGGCTACGGCCTTTTCGGTATCGTGCAAGGCAGTGTTTATCCCGGACTGCGCGCGGAATCGGCGAACGCACTGATACAGATCGGCTTCGACGGCTACGCCATCGGCGGGCTCGCCGTCGGCGAAGGTCAGGAACTGATGTTCCAAACTCTGGAAACCACCGTGCCGCATTTACCGGAAGATCGTCCGCGTTACCTGATGGGCGTCGGCAAGCCATCGGATATTGTCGGTGCCGTGCTGCGCGGTGTTGATATGTTCGACTGCGTTCTGCCGACTCGTTCCGGCCGCACGGCGCAGGCCTTTACACGGCGCGGCACGCTCAACTTCATGAATGCCCGTCATGCCGCCGATTCGCGGCCTCTCGATGCCGACTGCACCTGCTACACCTGCCGGAACTACAGCCGCGCCTACATCAACCACTTGCTCAAATGCGACGAAATGCTCGGCCCGATGCTGCTGACCCAGCACAACCTGCATTACTATCAGGAGCTGATGGCCGGACTGCGCGGAGCGATTGAGGCCGGAACGCTTCAACAGTTTGCCGCGAAATTTCATGCCGACTACACGGGCGGCGACATAGAAGAATTATGAACGATGAAAGATGAAGTATGAAAAAGGTGTTGCTTCATACTTGTTGCGCGCCGTGCGCCGCGCCGTCAGCCGAACGACTGATCCTCGAAGGCCATGACGTGGTGCTGTATTTCAGCAACTTCAACATTCATCCGGTGGACGAATATCTGAAACGCCTCAGCCATGCGCGCAGGCTGGCGGAAAAAATGAATCTGGTGATCGAGGAGGATCAATACGATCACGACGTGTGGCTTAAGCACATCCAAGGTTTGGAAAACGAGCCGGAGAAGGGCGCGCGCTGCCGCAAATGCTTTGAATTCAGTTTGGCGCGCACCAGTCAGATGGCTGAACGGCTCGGCATTCCGGCCTTCGCCACGACGCTGACACTCAGCCCGCATAAAGTATCACGCATTATTTTTGAGATCGGCGCGCAGTTCCCGCGCTTTGTACCGATCGATTTTAAAAAGCAGGGCGGATTTCTTCGCGGAATCGAACTGACGGCGGAATACGAGCTTTACCGCCAGAGCTATTGCGGCTGTGAGTTTTCGCTGCGCGGTAGAGGGGTCTGCCCAAACTAGCGGCGGCGGTTTGCCTGAAGCTGATAGCCGGGGTCATAGGAACAATCTCAGAAGAAGACCAGGGTGCATGCAAGGGAAGGTGACGGTTGATCCCGATCAAGAAGAGGAGTAAAAGCAAGCTACTCGCTCAGCGGAATGGAGGGGTATTTTGTATTTGACCGGAACCTCTAATGGGGATCCCTTGGGGAGATGAATGAAGTACGATCGGCTCATCATAGACGGCTATAACCTGATGCATCAGGACTCGGCGCTCGAAGGGCGGCGGGATGACTTGCAGACCGCCCGTCAGCGGTTGGTTCGACGGATTGAACAGGCCGCTTCAGGAATGGCTTCTAAAATCACTGTGGTCTTCGACGGACAAGAAGGCGGGCGGGACATCGCACTGGACGCGCCGAATCTTGAAGTGCTTTTTTCGCCCGCCAACCGCACGGCGGACGGCGTGATTGAGCAGATGGTTTGTAATGCGGAAAATCCGGCGCGGATTCTGGTGGTGACATCCGACTGGATTGAACAGCGGCTGGTTTCCGTTTTCGGTGCGTCGGTGATTTCCTGCCGCGAGTTTCTCCTGCATTGCGAAATGCCGCCATCTGTGCCGAGAAAAATAAAGCCGCCGCGCGGCTCTAAACTGGGTGATTTTTTTCCGGAGTAAAAATGAAAAAAAATGTGAAAAAACAATCTGTTCGCGCCCCAGTCGTCGCGCTGGTCAGTCTCGGCTGTGCCAAAAACACAGTGGATTCTGAACTCATTCTCGGTCGGTTTGCTGAAAGCGGCTGGCTGATTGCCGAAGAACCCGCCGATGCAGACATCTGCCTCGTCAATACCTGCGGATTTATTCAGGATGCCCGCGAAGAGGCGGCGGGCGTTTTGCGCGAACTGCGCGGACTTAAAGAAGGCGGCGGCCCGCGCGCTGTGGTTGCTGTCGGATGTTTGGTGAAACGGGTTGCCGACAGTCCGGAGCTGGAAGAATTTCTGACGGCCGCCGATGCGCGGGTTTCGTTTCCAGACTACAGTCGTCTGCCGGAAATCTGCGCAGGACTGCTGGGCGAAGAGGCTGAAACATCCGCGCCGGAAAGCTACAATGAATTTTTGATCCGTCCGCGCCTGCGGATGGGTTCGCCGCATACGGCCTATCTGAAAATTTCCGAAGGCTGTTCCAATCCTTGCACATTTTGTTCTATTCCGAAGATTCGTGGAAAGCAGGTCAGCCGCCCGATGGACGATATTCTCACCGAAGCCCGCGCACTGATTGAGGCGGGCGCGGTGGAACTTAATTTGATCGCACAGGACACAACCGCATATGGCAAGGACTGGGACGGTCAGCTTCATCTGGCAACGCTGCTCCGCCGTTTACGCGATGAAATTAAAGACGATGTCTGGTTCCGGCTGATGTATGTCTGTCCTCAGCATCTCACCCGCGACGTGCTGGAGGCGATGGCTTCCGATCCCCGGTTCTGTCCGTATATCGACATACCGCTTCAGCATATTTCTGATCACATGCTCAGCGCGATGGGCCGCCAGATTACCCGTTTCCAAACCTTGGAAAAACTCGATTTGATCCGCGAAGTCATTCCGGACTGCGCCATCCGCACGGCGTTTATTACCGGCCATCCCGGCGAAACGGAAGGCGACTTCAAAGAACTGCTCGAATTCGTCAGGGAAGGGCGCTTTACCCATGCGGGCGTTTTTGCCTATTCCGCCGAACCAGGCACTCGTTCCGCCAAAATGGATGACAGCGTGCCGGAGGCGATTAAAGAAGAACGCCGAACTCTCTTGATGGATGCTCAGCGCGATGTTTCCGCCGCACGGTGCGCCGCGCGGATCGGAAAAACCATCGAGGTGATGATCGACGGACTGAGCGAAGATGGACTGATTGGCCGCTCGCAATATGAAGCGCCGGAAGTGGACGGCGTGGTTTTTCTGCCGGAGTTTGATGCGGTTCCCGGCGACCGATTTGACGTCGAGGTCAGTTCAGCGCTTGATTACGATCTGATTGCCGGATGATTTTTCCAGATAGTGGAAAATCAGTAGGTTGCGCTGGTGCCAACTGGATTCAGCGTGATGGTGCTCCCGCCAACAGTCAGTCCCGCCTGATTCGTGATCCCGTTGCCCATATAGGTCGCAATATTGGTCCAGACGACGGCGGTTCCCGTCGCTTTGTTATTGATGATGGCCCACTGATCTTTAGCGGCATTCACGGAGGCGACGTTGACTTCCTGCATATTGTCTTCCGCACTTCTGCGAGCGCCGATGAAAGAGGGAATGCCGATGGCGGCAATCAGGCCAATGATGGCCACGACAATCAGAATTTCGACGAGGGTAAACGCTTTTTTCATAACTTGTCTCCTAAACCAGCATATTCAGAGCATACTTTGTGCCGCAGGGACAGATAAAATAATGAACTGGCAGGAATTGTAGAGGTTCGTTAAAACAGCAGGCATGAAATGGATTTCAAAACGTTTTTTATGGCCGCTCCTGGTGGCGGGATTGGCGGCGCTGTTTTTTCTACCGGTTCTGCGGGGCGAATTCCTGCATTGGGATGATTATGCGCTGTATGTTGAAAACCCCTATTATACCGGGCTGGCTTTCGGGAATTGGCGTTGGATGTGCACAACGTTTCGTTACGGCCATTGGCAACCGCTCACCTGGCTGACCTGTGCGTTGGATTTCAATTTTTGGAAACTGAATGCGTCCGGCTGGCATCTGACCAATTTGGGGATTCATGCCATCAACGCCATGCTGGTTTACGGTCTTTGTCTGACCTTTCTTAAAGACAAATCCAGACGCTGTACAGCGGCGCTGGCCGCGCTGTTCTGGGCGGTTCACCCTTTGCGGGTGGAGGCTGTGTCTTGGCTGGCAACACGCGGTTATCTGCTTTGCACCGCCTTTTGCCTTTTGACCGTTTTGTTTTATTTGCGAGCGATTGAGCAGAAACGTTACCCGCTGGCGGCGTTACTGTGTTTTGCACTGGCGACTCTCACCAAAGGGATCGGCATGATGCTTCCGCTGGTATTGCTGTTGCTGGATTGGTTTCCTCTCCGCCGAATCATTTCCATGCGAACGGCATTTCGTTGTGCGATTGAGAAAACCCCGTTTTTCATCCTGTCACTGGTGACGGGGATCACCGCCTTTTTGGCCAAGAAAGCCGACGGAGGAATGGCGCCCGTTGCATTATACGGCCCAGTTGAGCGAATCGGACAGGCGGTGTACGGAGTTTGGTTCTATCTGTTCAAAACCGTCTCGCCACGGAATTTATCGCCGCTTTATGAGAAACATCCGGAGCTTTGGCAGGTGTTGGCCGCTTTGCTCTTTTTAACAGCGGCGGGCATCATTATTTTTCTGTTCCGGAAAAGGCTTTTTCCAATCATCGGAACTGCAGGCGCTTTTCTACTGCTTATTTTTCCAATGCTTGGAATCACGCAAAGTGGTTCACAAATGTTTGCCGACCGCTTTACTTATCTGGCTGCCGTTCCGTTTTCAATTTTTCTGGCCGCCGGGCTGGTGCGGTTGCAAAAACCAATGCATAGAGCGGTGTGTGGTTTGCTGGCGGTGCTGTTACTCCTATTGGGTGTCCAGTCCGTTGTATATTCCAATGTTTGGAAAACTGAACTGTCACTTTGGAGCTATGCGGTTACCGTTGACGGCAGTCAGTCGGGTGCGCAAAACAATCTTGGCATTGTACTCATAGGACTCAACGAGTATGAAAAAGCGCTCGGTTGCTTGGACAAAGCTCTTGCGATGCGTCCGGAATATGCCGACGCCCTGAATAACAGAGCGTTAATAAAATTAAACAAGGGCCAATACGAAGAAGCCATTCATGATTTGAATATCGCCCTGCCTCAAGGGTTTATGAGGGCGAACGATCGCGCGAAAATGTGGGTCTTGCGGGGATTAGCTCTCGAAGGCATGAGCAATAATCCTGCGGCCATTGTCGATTATTCGACCGTAATAGAGCGTCCGGATGTTGACTCAGGCTGTCGCCTGAAAGCGCTGCAGGCCCGCGCCCGGCTCCGGCTTGCCGCCGATAGAGTTAAGGATGCGGAAACCGATTTGAAGGCCATGCTGGTAACGCCCGATTCTTCCGGAGAATTTCATCGCCGAGCTGAAGCGGTACTCACTGAGATAAAAAAAATCCCCAGGGAATAATCCCCGGGGATTTCGAACCACATTTAATTTTTAGTAGGATGTGGTTGCGCCAACAGTGGCGCCGATCTGAATGGTCGTTCCGCCAACGGTCAGAGCAGATGTGTCTGTGATCTTCAGCGCGGCCAGCAGGTTCGTGCGGCCAGCTGTGCCGGCTGCGATTGAGGTGCTGTCATTCGCATCCATTGCGCCGGTAACCGAGCCTGTGGGCAGGGTCAAAACTGCTTTGGCTTTGTTTACTTCAGCAATGTTACGGGCTTTGCTCTTTTCCTGAGCGTTGCCGTATGCGCCGATGATGGACGGAATACCGATAGCGGCCAACAGACCGATAATGGCTACGACGATCATGATTTCAACCAGTGTGAACCCTTTTTTATTCATCTTTTTCATTTTTATTTACCTTACTTTTATTTTTTACTTTTAACCGCCGGTGGTCTGTTTCGTGATCAAGTCTCTTGTTTTGTGTACCGGTTTTAAAATTTTTGTCTTGAGCGAATCTCCGCTTCCGACGTCCGAAATTCTAGCCTGTAAATTATTTGTTACAACAAACTTATGCAAAAATCTATGTCAGGTCTTAGACTACGGGAGCCGTCGAAATATTGCCTTCCGCTTGGCTTTATTTTTTTTGGTCAGAGGGCAGTTTGCGGTAGAGGGTGGCTAAGCTGATACCAAGTTCGCTGGCCGCTTTTTCTTTGTCGCCGTTCATGCTCTCGATGGTGCGTTGCAGGAATTCTTTTTCTTTGTCGTGCAGAAACGCCTTCAGAGACTTTGCCTTAAACTGTTCGCGACGGCTGGTGATGATACCGGACTTGAGTCCTTCTTCGACGGTTCCAACTATTTTAGCTGGCAGCGTGTCTTTGGTGATGTTTCCCTGCGCGAAGGTCAGAGCGTGCAGAATCGCGTTTTCCAGTTCCCGCACATTTCCTGGCCAGTTGTAGTTATCGAGAATACTTTGCGCCTCGTGGTCGATCTGCGGGAGTTCTGCGCCTGATCCGAGTTCACGCCGCAGAATATGGTCTACCAGCGGCAGAATATCTTCCGGGCGGTTGCGTAGCGGCGGGATATCGATACTGATGACGCTGAGGCGGTAGTAAAGGTCTTCGCGGAATTTCCCCTGCTCAATCAGCGTTTCAAGTTTTTCATTCGAGGCCGCAATAATCCGCACATCGACTTCCGTGTGATCCGAGCCGCCAACCTTGCGGATTTTCTTATCCTGAAGAACCCGCAACAGCTTGGATTGGATTTCGAGCGGCATGGAGCTGATTTCATCTAAGAAAAGGGTTCCACCGTGTGCAGTTTCAAACAGGCCTGCTTTTGTGGCATTAGCGCCGGTGAAAGAACCTTTCACATGCCCGAACATTTCAGATTCCATCAGTTGGGCGGGCAGGGCGGCGCAGTTGACGGCCATAAAGGTGGCTTCCTTACGTGGACTGTAATGGTGGAGTGCTCTGGCTACCAGTTCTTTGCCCGTGCCGCTTTCTCCGTAGATTAGCACCGTGGTGGAGGTGGGTGCCACGCGCTCAATCATTCCGCATACTTTGCGCATTCCTTGGCTTTCAGCCACGATTCCGCCAAGCTGTGCTTTATGCTCAAGCCGTGCTTTGAGGTCCTTGTTTTCTGAGATGGCGTTGTGGTATTCGAGCGCCCGTTGAACTGTCAGCACCAGCTCATCCAGCTTGAAAGGTTTTGTGATATAATCAAACGCTCCTTCTTTCATGGCCTCGACGGCGGTGGCCACGGTTCCATAGGCGGTGAGCATGATGACACCCATGTCCGGCCATGATGCGGCAGCTTTTCGCAGAAGTTCCATGCCGTTGATCGGAGTCATGTTGATATCCGAGATCATCAGATCGAACTTTTCGGTCTGGAGTAGTTGCAACGCCTTTTCGCCATTGCTGGCGGGAGTGGCATCATATCCCTGCCCGATAAGGATTTTATTAAGCAGGTTTAGGATGGTTGGCTCGTCGTCTACGATAAGAATACGCGGCATGGGGTTATCTCGCTTCTTGTTGTTTGAAAACAACGAATAATTATCATTTTCGAGAATATCCGTCTATACATATTGCTTGGAAACAAAGGCAGGTTGTTAACGCCGTTTTGCTTCCTGATCGATATCCATTTGAATTAAATCACGGACATCTTTTGGCGAGAATTCCGCATAATCGAGAAAGTTTTGGATAACTTTATCCATACGGATCGATTCCATAACAATCTGGTGGCAGAGTTCTTCACGGTCTTTGGCTATGGAAGGCTCGTGATCCTCTGCGCTCTTGAGGTTAATTTGGAGCAGTTGCACGGCGCCGGAAATGCCGGTGAGCGGTGTGCGGATCTGATGAGCCATCTCTTTTGCCATATTCGCGGCGGCCTTGATCCTTTCCAGTTGGCGGGTCTGGCTTTGCAATCGCAGGAAATGGGAAAGATCGTTGAAATTTAGAATTCGTGTATCAACCAAGCCGCCGACCGCAGAATTGGCGTGAGGAACAGCTTCAGAAGGGAGCGTCAGTCGGGCGTCTTCGATGCTAACCGGGAAGACGGTTCCATCCGAGCGTCGGAAATAATCGGATGCGCCACGCAGATCGGTGTCGCCATTTTTAATTTCTGAAGGTTTTAGATGGATTGTGGAGAGAGTTTTTCCGATCAGTTCGTCTTCGTCGCGACTTAACAGAATGCAGGCTCGGTCGTTGGACATCAGGATTCGGTCATCTGAGTCGAGTAGCAGTAGACCCGTTTTCACGTTTTTAAAAATAATCTTCGTGATGTCGCGGAACTGCTTTTCTTTCTTGCTGATGTAGTCACACCGGCGTGAAACATACGCACTGGCGATGCCGAAGAAGATAAAGATGGCGATACGCAGCACCATTGCTCCGCCAGTGTCGATAATCTTCGGCGTGACGGCGGAGGACGGATATTGCACCAGAATATCCCGAGACATCAGCAGAATGACCAGCGTGTACGAAATAATGGCGAGGATGGTGATTTGTATCGTCTGCTTGATGGGCAGGATGATCCCGGCCGATAAAATAATCAGAGGGTAGAGCAGAATTAGAAAATCGTTTTGCATTCCGCCTGCGAAATAAACCAGTCCAGACACGAACACCAGGTCGACAAGAAACTGCAACGGGGCCAGCCGCCGCATCCGGTCCTGATTACGCATCCACAACGAGTAGGGAATGGTGATGATATAGGCAAACGCAATGAAGGCATAAAACGCGATACTGTCCTGCTTCAGCACAAAAGAGAGAACGATCAAAAATCCGCTGATCGTGGCTAAACGTCCGCCGAGCATTCCCATCATTGTGGTCCATGCTACCGCGCGAACCTCGTCTTCCTGCCCGATTTTTTTCATAACAGGATCCTTTTCACATTACCACTTCGGTCATCTTGAAAATCGGCATAAACATGGCCAGAACAATTCCGCCGATCATCACCCCGATGACCACCATCAGAAGCGGTTCGAGCATGGATGTGAGGCCTTCGAGCATCGTGTCGACTTCCTCCTGATAAAACTCGGCCAGCTTGCTCAGCATCTCCTCCATTTTTCCGGTCTGTTCGCCAGCGGAGAGCATGTGAATCAGCATACTGGGGAACTCTTTGTTGGTTTTGAGGGTGGCCGAAACCGTGTTTCCCTGTTCCACGCTGGCGCGTGCGTCCAGAATGGCTTTACCGATCACTTTATTTCCGGTTGCTACGCCGACGATGGTCATCGCCTGAATGATAGGCACGCCACTGGAAATCAGTTGGGCGAAGGTCGACGAAAACCGAGTGATCGCGATTTTTCGGGCTAGTTTTCCGAGCAGTGGAAACCGTAGTCGGAGCAGGTCGGCGTTGTAGCCGCCTTTTTCGGTTTGGACATAACGCTTCACGCTGTAGACCGTTGCGGCTATGGTGGCCAGCACAATGTACCAGTAGTCCCGTATAAAATTGCTCATATCCAGCAACATCTGCGTCGGTTTGGGGAGTTCGGCTCCGAATCCGGAGAACATTTTCGCGAATGTGGGCACGATAAAGATAATCAGACAGGTTGAGATGATCAGGGCAACGCAGATCACGACCGTCGGATACATCATGGCGGATTTAACCTTGGCTCGCAACCGATTGGATGCTTCAAGAAAGGATGCCACCCGTTCAGATGTTTCTGCCAGCATACCGCCGGTTTCACCTGCACGCATCATATTCACATAGAGCTCATCAAACACTTGCGGATACTCTTCAAGCGAGTCGGAATACATTGCGCCACTTTCGACGTTGGTCCGAACTCCCTTGAGAACCGCTTGAAAATGTTTGTTTGGAGTCTGCTCTTCAAGCGCGAGGATCGACTGCACCAGCGGCATGCCGGACGACAACATTGCCGCCAGCTGACGAGTGAATAAAGGAAGCTCTTTGAGCCGAATACTCCTCGCGCCACTGATTCTTTTTTTGACGATTTTTTTTTCAGCTGCCATACAACGGATTCCCGGATTATTCAGTCGTTACTCGTAAGATTTCATCAATCGTTGTCAGTCCGTCTCGCACTCTGGAGAGCCCGGTTTCGCGCAAGGTCTTCATACCGCAACGCACGGCGACCTCGCGCAGAGCACTCGCCTCTGACGTTTCAAGAATCTTTGCGCGAAGCTCATCATTAAGCAGGAGAATTTCCATAATCGCGCCGCGACCTTTATATCCCAGTCCGCTGCACTTTGGGCACCCTTTGGCGTTGAAGAAGGTAACGTCTTTAAATTGATCGGGGTCGAGGCGGTTGAACCGGAGGGTTTTTTCTGGAATCTCAATGGCCTGCTTGCAGAACGGACAGAGCTTACGGTAAAGACGTTGCGCTTGAGTCATTACCAGTGAGGAGGAAAGCATGAACGGCTCGATGCCCATATACGCCATGCGGGCGATTGCTCCTGCGGCATCGTTGGTGTGCAGGGTGCTTATTACCAAATGCCCCGTGAGCGCCGCCTGTACTGCGATGGAGGCCGTCTCGTTGTCGCGGATTTCACCGATCATTACGATATCCGGGTCCTGACGGAGGATGGAGCGCAGGCCGGCGGCGAAGGTCAGTCCGACTTCTGGGCGGGCCTGTACTTGGTTGATGCCACCGAGCTGATACTCCACCGGATCCTCGACGGTGACGATGTTTACATCTTCCTGGTTGAGTTCTTGAAGGGCGGAATAAAGCGTCGTGGTTTTTCCGGAGCCGGTCGGACCGGTCACCAGCAACATTCCGTGCGGTTTCGCAATGGCGAACTTTAGATCTTCCAGCGCTTTCTGTTCCAAGCCGAGCGACTCCAGATTGGGAGCCAAAGCGGTTTTGTCCAGAATACGCATTACAACTTTTTCGCCGTGCACGGTGGGAAGATAGCTCACGCGCAGGTCAACCTCTTTGCCCAGTGCTTTGATCTTGAAACGTCCGTCCTGAGGGATTCGCCGTTCGGCGATGTCAAGGTTGGACATGATCTTGATGCGCGAGGAAATGGCTGACTGCACGCTTTTTGGTGGGCTGGGGTTTTCATAAAGGATGCCGTCAACACGGTAGCGCAGGCGGATTTTATGTTCCATTGGTTCAATATGAATATCGCTGGCGTGCTTACGGAGGGCTTCAATCAGGATCGAATTCACAATACGCACAACTGGGGCATCGGCCGCGCTTTCCAGCATTTCTTCAAGATTATCGGCACTGGTTGCATCTCGGCCAATTTCGAGTTCACTGTCGTCCTCGATATCTTTAAGGATTTCCTCCAGCCCGCTTGCGCCTTCTTTGGCTGCGATGTCCAACACGCCGAGAACATCTTTTACATCCGCGATAACTGGGGAAATCTGATAGTCGATTTGTGTTTTTAGCTGCTCGATTCCCATGATGTTGAAAGGATCTGCCACGGCAACCGTCAGCAACTTGCCGGTTTTGCAAAGGGGTACCATTTTTAATTGAGCCCATACGGCTTTCGGCAACAGGTCCACCAGTGAACGATCGACGACGAACTCTTCGAGGCTAATCGGCGTCATTTCAAGGTATTCTGCTTTAGTCAGCAACATGACGGATGCAGGCACAGCCCCCTGATGGACAAGAATTTCTTCAATCGGCGCGCCGCTCTTATCGGCCTCCTCACGGGCCGCAATCAATGCGCTTGTCGGCACGGTGAAGCGTTCGGAGAGGACTTCCAGCAGGGTTCTGTAGGCTTTGTCATTCATAAAATTACTGCCGCAGTTGTTAAGCACAAACGATGCCAAGTACGACTTGACGATAGACTTTCCAAACATCGTAAACAAGCGGCTTCAATCTGCAATGTTGCTTTTTTAGTGCGGGTGTCAGGTTTCCTGAGTTCGGAATTTTGTCCAGAGTTTGGAAAAAGAGAAGTGTACTCCGGCATAAATCGTGCTTCAATCGTGCTGTCATTTCTGTTCAGTTTATGTGGAGGATGATTCATGAGCGAGTCCGTCAATGTCAGAGAAGAACTTCAGCAGACTGCAACGATGCTTGAGCAGATTCTTG
>JADYZA010000069.1 GCA_020853375.1 Verrucomicrobiota bacterium
AGCACCAATTAACACCGATATAAGACCCGTGTGAGATTTTCCTTCTTCTTCCGCACCGGAAGCAGCTGCGGCGGTGAGATTGGTTTCAATCACAATAGGAGCCGGGGGCGGAAGCGGTGGAAGTTTAGCAAAACCTGATTCAATCAGTTCGGCGGCTTTGGCATCCCGCACATGCTTATCCTTGCTTCCCAAAACTACAGCGATCACCCGACGTCCATCGCGCTGAGCCGTTGCGGTTGTTGAAAAACCAGCATCGAAATAATATCCGGTTTTGAGTCCATCGCAACCGGGCACTTTGCCGAGTAATTTATTCGAAGTCGTCAACTGCACCATATTGGTAGTATTCGGACGGAACGGGCGAGTTTCAATCGAAGAGTATTTCAGCGTTTCGGGGTGACGTTCAAGTAGCGTTTTGGCGAGCAACGCCATATCCAATGCGGAGGTCACATCGGGTTCCTGCCCTTTTTCCGGAGGCAACCCGTGCACGTTATGAAAAACGGTATTGCGCAATCCAAGTTCTTTCGCCTTGGCAGTCATCCGTGCTGCGTGAGCATCACAGCTTCCAGACGCACGAATCGCCAGTGCCGCCGCCGCATCATTAGCTGAATGGATCATCATGGCGTAAATCAGTTCTTCAAGCGGGAAAACTTCGCCTTCCTTCAACCACACCTGCCGTGCGCCAATTTTTGCAACTTCACGACTGATGGTTATCGACTCATCAAGCCGTATCTTTCCGGCGTTTACATCATCGAGAAGAACAAACAGTGTCATCAGCTTAACCATGCTGGCCGGGTACGACACCGCCGAAGCATGATCTTCCTGCAAGATCGCACCGGTCGCTGCATCAATCACCACGGCGCCGTAATATGGATCGCGAGAATGGGTCGTCACGGTCTTTTTTGATGACTCAGCTGCGACGGGTGCGGACGCCTGTTTTTTCGCAGAACTCGACTTGGTATGCGTAACGGCCTGGGCGATAAGAGCGCTTCCGAAGATCGGAAGAACAAGGAGAAAAAGTTTCCAGGATCTGGATGTTTTGAAACTGCATTTCCAATAGGTGGAAGAAATCATAAAAGTTCCTTTTTGTTGAAGGCGGGCAAGGTAGCAGAAGTACGGTGATGTGCGAAGAAATTTCGTTAGTCAACTTTTGACAACGCTTTTTCAATGCTGAACCGGAGGCGGTCCGCCAGCACCCGCACAGAAGGTTCTCGAAGCATGTCCCTGTGCCCGCCGGGAACCAGATAAACATCCTGATCTTCGGTGAGCACGGCCCATTCCATGGTTATATCCGGAAGGAACCATGAAGCGAGTACGTCGGATCGGAAAAGTGAAATGTGGCCCGGATAAAAGCGCGGTTTATATTTCAGCGCGGCATTGCGGTTGCGCCGATACACTTCTTCGCGGTTGGCCAGCACGCCCTCCTTTGCCTGCACCCCATCGAGCATCTTGACCGCATCAGCAAAATCATTCCGGAAAAGATTTTTGATGCGCTGCATAATAATCCGAGACCACACTTGCACACCGATGACCCGTACCAGCTGGAACCGCCGCCAATAAAAGGCAATGCGTTGTTCGCAGGGCGGATAAACCCAGCAGTCGATCAGGGCGAGCAATTTCACCTCGCACCCCTGCTCCTTAAGTTGACGGGCCATCTCCATGGCGACATAACCGCCATAGCACCAGCCGCCCAGCATGTATGGTCCGTCCGGCATGAATTCGCGCAGCACAGAAACATAATACGCGGCCATTTCCGGAATGGTCGAATGAACGTTGTCTGGGTCAATCAGTCCAAGTGACTGGAAGCCGTATACCGGCTGATCCGGCGGGAGGTTATGTACCAGATTCGAATAGCCAAGAAGGTCGCCAGGGGCGCTGTGCAGAAGGAATAACGGGGTTCGTCCGGGAGAACCTTCTTTAAGGCAGACCAGCGATTTATATTCCGCATTGCCGCGCAGTCCGACAACTTCAACCATTTGCGCGATAGTTGGATATTGGAACAGCTGGGCAACTGTCAGGGAGAGTCCGGCCGACAGAATCCGTTCAACGAGCTGAATTGCCAGTAGCGAGTGACCGCCCAAATCAAAAAAGTTGTCATGGATACCGATTCGTTCCGTTCCCAACACAACCGACCAGATATCCGCCAGTATTTTTTGCTGCTCAGTTACCGGCTCCACATAGTTTTCCCGGGATCGGATGGCGTTACGGACAGGCGACGGTAACGCCTTCCGATCAACTTTTCCTCCCGGCGCGATCGGAAATTCATCCATTTGCATAAAAGCAACCGGCACCATGTATTCTGGAAGATTCGCCAATAGAAAGTCGCGCAACTCCGCAACCGACGGCGACCGCCCCGGCTCCGGAATATAATAGGCCGCCAATTCTTTCTGCTCCGAAAGATCGGTGCGGCCGATTACGACCGCCTGCGCAATGTCATTGTGCTGTTCCAGCACTGCGGCAACTTCGTCCGGTTCAACACGGAATCCACGGATTTTAACCTGGTTATCGACGCGGCCCATGAAAGCAATGCATCCGTCCGCTTGTCGGCATACGAGGTCTCCGGTGCGGTAAAGCATCCCTTCGCCCCACGGATTCCGGATAAATTTCTCGCGGGTCAGATCCGGCCGGTTCCAATAACCGCGTGCCACCCCTTCGCCGCCAATGAGCAGTTCGCCAGGCATACCTATTGCAACGAGCTGCTGGCGGGAATCCGCCACATAAAGCGCTGTTCCTGCAATCGGCAAGCCAATCGGCACTTCGCCGCTGACTGCGCCAAGCAGTTCATGAACCGTGGACACCACCGTGCATTCAGTCGGACCGTAGGTGTTGAAAAGCCGAACTTTTCCGCCACCTTTCTGCAACCAAACCCGGCAGAGTTCAGCAGAGACTTTTTCGCCGCCGATAATCACGGCGTTCAGCGCTTTCGGCACAGAGCGAAGGTTACGAACCCATTCGTGCCAGTAAGCGGTTGGCAGGTCGACGACGGTGATTTTTCGCCGGTCGATAAATTTTTCAAACTCGGAAATGGAACTCGAGAGCTCGTCGCTGCGAAGCACCACCGTGCCGCCCGACGCCCAGGCCGGAAACAGTTCTTCGACCGATCCGTCGAAATTCATGGAGAAAAACTGCAAGACCCGATCTTTGGAACTAATCCCGTAGGTTTGAATTGACGCCAGACAGTGGTTCACCACGTTATGGTGTTCAACCATGACGCCTTTCGGCTTACCGGTGGAGCCGGAGGTGTAAAAAATGTACGCCAGATTCGAGTCATCGACGGAAGCCAGCGGTTTGGCATCGCTTGGCTGTATCTGATCGATGCAAACCGTAACACGTCCCGCCGCTTGAATCTGATCATGGAGCGCGGAAACCGTGACGATGCGGCTCATGGCGGTGTCGCCAATGATAAAGTCGAGGCGGTCGGACGGATAATCCGGATCCAGCGGCACATAAGCTCCGCCAGCCTTCAAGATGCCGAGAATTCCAATACACATTTCGGGCGAGCGGTTCACAAACAGGCCGACGGGCATATCGGGCTTAACGCCAAGCGCCTGAAGTCTCACTGCCAGTTGGTCGGCACACGAATTGAGCTCGGCATACGTCAGTTTTTTGTCAACCCCTTCCACCGCGACAGCGTGCGGTGTTTTTTCCGTCTGCAGCTCAAACAGTTGATGGATACAGGACGTCTGTCCAAACCCTGGAGTGCGCGTTTGAAATTTCTGCAACTCCTGCCGGTCGTGCGCCGCCAGTATCGATTGAGTGAAAAGCGGACGGCTGACATCCGTGGTCTGCGAAAACGCGCGGAAGTGTTCCCACACGTTGGACGGACAACGCACTTCCTTTTCACCAAGAACGATTGGATAGACAGAAATCCGGCGCAAGGACGGGAAGCGCTGAAACAAATCACGCGCAAAGGTTTTGTGTTTGCGGCAGGTTTCAACCGCTTTTTCTGCGGCGGACAGGTTGTCGATCAGCAGAGCTTCCGCATTCAACCTGACGTGAAGAGGAACACTTTCCGCCGCAAACTCGGGAGCCGCAGTATTTACGGTCCAGCCGACCGTGAACTCATCCTGCGAAGAAAAGCGGGCGAGAAAACAGAGAAACATCGACAGATCATTCAGTGTGTACAAATGGGACGCATGATCCGGATCGGCAGGCAGTTCCAAAGGTTGGAATTTTTCAAAGCGTCGCACCCAGAAACGCTCATGCCGAGCCAGTTCCTCATTCAGCGTCTCCAGTTTTTTTCCAACCTTTGGAAACTCCGGTTCATTGACCAGCCAGTCGCCCGATTCGCCGATGGCCGGAAAACGTAAATCCACCAGTTCTCCGTCCAAGGTTCGCATCGCGCCGTCGGACTGGATTACATAGAGTTCCCCACCAAGCAGGATTTTTGGCAGGCCGAGATCGTTGGGCTGGTTGCCAAAATCAAGCGCGCGGCGCAACGCATCGGTTTCGGCCAGAGGAACACTCCAGTCGATCAGCCCGCCGTTAGCCGGACGCTTGTGAAGCGGATAGTATGTGCGCTGACGCAAATCCTGTTGCGTGCGGAATTCTCGTCCTTCCACCAGCTCCAGCGCCAGTTCGCTGAGCGCATCGATGGCGGCGTCATAGCAACGGGCGTTCAGTGTAAACGATATGTCGTTTTCAAAAATCGGAACAGCTCGTTGCTTGAGCAGATCGCCCGCATCCACTTCGTCAGCCATTAAATGCCAGCTGACCCCGTGGGACCGCTCACGGTTAATAATGGCCCACGCGGTGGAATAAACCCCGGCATAGCGCGGAAGCGGAGCATCGTGATAGTTGATGGCGCACCGGCGCGGCATGGCGAGCACGTCCGGCTTGAGAATGTAACTGTTGACGATACTGAAAAGGAAATCGAACGGTTGGGCGGAAAGAATTTTCGCGAAGCCTTCATCCGGATGATGCCACGGCACCCCCTTCTCCTTCGCCCAGCGGCGGTTGGCGGCATCCGGGGAAATCAGCCCGAGCACTCGCATTCCGCGCTTCCGCAACACTTCGGTGCAACGCAGGCAGAGAGAGCCTTCGCCGATAACAAAACAGGTCAAAGCCTCTTCGTCGCCAGCCTGAAGATAGTCGCTGAGCGGACGGTGCGGATCTTTCACCACCTGCCGCGAAAGCATCAGAAAGTCGGCCACCGTTTGTTCAATGCTGGCGGCTTCGAAAACTTCCGTGTCATATTCGAGCTGACCTTCGAGCTGTCCTTCCCGCTCGATAAAATATAGCAGCATATCCATCTTCGACGTGTCGTTGCCAATTTCGTCATCCGTCAGCGTGAGCCCAGCAAACGTTTTGGTCGGCAACTGCATGTTATGAAGAATAAGCGAGTTGCGGAAAACGGGATGTCGCGTTCCGTCGCTGACCGCTTCCATCACTTTTTCAAAAGGAATATCCTGATTGGCGTAAGCTTCGAGAGCCGTCCGGCGAACACGCTCGATCATACCGGAAAACGCGGGAGAGCCGGAAAAATCGGTGCGCAGTGCGAGCGCGTTAATAAATGTTCCGATGACATTTTCAACCTGCGGATGATTGCGATTGGCAATGGCTGTTCCGGTGATGATGTCGGTTGAGCCGGTGGCGCGATACAGCAACGTTTGCCAGATCGCGGCAAGCACCATAAACAACGATGCGTTTTCGGCGCGGCCCAGCGCAGTCAGCGACGAGGTTAGGTCCGGTGAGATCGTGAAAGCATGGCGTG
>JADYZA010000070.1 GCA_020853375.1 Verrucomicrobiota bacterium
GACTCATGGGTGCCGCCGGACGCGGCACGCTCGATAAACAGCGCGCGATTTCTGAAGAGGAAGTATTCCTCTGGCTCAAAGGACTGGTCGAGAAACTGCTCGCCGCTCAGAAAGTTTTGAATGTGAATTTCCAAGCTCTGGAAAATCCGGCATTCGAAGCGGGCCGCGCTGTGGCTGTATTTTCCGGCAAAGAAAAAATCGGCGTTCTCGGCCTGATCAACTCCGCCGCGCGTAAAGAATGGCGCTTGAACGATCCGGTCGCCGCCGCCGAGCTGAACCTCGAACCGCTGATTTCCAATGTTTGGAAACGAAGCGCGGTGCAGGATATTCCGACGTATCCGGCAACTGAGCGCGACTTCGCGTTTATTGTCGATGAAGCGGTTCGCCACGAAGAAATTCTAGCGGCCGTTCACTCCGCCGCGCCCGCCGAACTCGAAAGCGTAAAACTGTTCGACGTGTTCCGTGGCAAGGCGCTGGAGAAAGGCAAAAAGAGCGTTGCCTACAGCTTTGTTTATCGCTCGCCGACCGGAACGCTCACTGATGAAAAGGTCAACGGCTTCCACGAAGCCGTCGGTAAAAAAGTCTGCGCCGCTGTCGCGGCAACCATCCGCGAAAGTTAAAATGTAGCGTCGGCTCTGGCACTGGTGAGCTCCGTCGAACCACAGAGCCGAAAAGAAATTGGCTCATAGAGCCAACACTACATAACTTCGCTGTTCAGAAGGTTGCAAAGGTGAAGCGTGAACTGTTCCACCTTTCAGCCGAACAGGTCACAATAAGGGGGGCTTGACGGTACGGCTGGTCAGCAGTAGCATCTAGTCGTGAGGAAGGGAAAAAGCAACGACCTCACCTGTTCTTTAAAATTTAAAGCCCGCCCGGCGGCAACAAGTTTCCGATCCGATAACATTAAAAATTAGGGCGCTTAGGACAGTGCTGATGGTTTCCATCTTCACTTTAGGGCGCCCACCTTGTAAATCAGGGTTCGGAAATGAGCCTCCGGCAACGGGCCTCCTTTGACCGCCTCGAATTTTCGGGGCGGTTTTTTTATTGCCCACGAATCACTCGAATCAACACGAATAAAAACCTCCCCCACGTGAGTATTCGTGAAAATTCGTGGGCAAATCTTCCAATGTCCGCCAGACCCAAAATTAGTGTCCATTAGTGGAAATTAGTGGTTAACTTTCAGCCATGGAACTTTTTGAGGAAAAACCGTCAGGATCGCCTAAGGCTGGTGCGGGAACCGCGCCGCTGGCGGCAAGGATGCGTCCGCGCACACTGGATGAAATTGCCGGACAGGATCATATCCTCGGCGCTGGAAAACTTTTGCGCCGCGCGATTGAGGCCGACCGCATTTCGAGCGTGATTCTTTACGGCCCGCCCGGTTGCGGAAAAACTTCGCTGGCCGAGGTGATTGCGCTGGCTACCGACCGTCGTTTCGAGCGTACCAGCGGCGTACTGGCGAACATCGCCATCCTGAGAGATTTGCTTAAAGCCGCCGCCGGATGGAAGAAAATCCATAAGCAGGATACCATTCTGTTCATTGACGAAATCCACCGCTTCAACAAGTCACAGCAGGACGTGCTTTTGCCCTACGTTGAGAGCGGCGACATTATTCTGATCGGCGCGACGACGCATAATCCGTTCTTCTTCATCAACACGCCGCTCAATTCGCGCTCGCAGATTTTCCAGCTCAACCCGCTCAGCGAAGAGGCGATCAAAACTGTGCTGAAACGGGCGATGGAAAATCCGGCGGGGCTCAACGGACTCGTTACTGCCGACGACGACGCGCTGGCGCATCTGGCAACGGTTTGCGAAGGCGATGCACGCCGCGCGCTGAATGCATTGGAGATCGCCGCGCTCACCACGCCGCCCGACGGAAATGGCATTGTCCACCTGACGCGCCACGAAACCGAAGAATCGGTTCAGAAGAAAGCGGTTTCTTACGATCGCGACGAAGACGAACACTACGACACGATTTCGGCCTTCATCAAAAGCGTGCGCGGTTCTGATCCGAACGCCGCCATTTACTGGCTGGCGAAAATGATTTACGCCGGAGAAGACCCGCGCTTTATCGCGCGCCGACTGGTTATTCTGGCCTCCGAAGATATCGGCAACGCCGATCCGCGCGGGCTGACGATTGCGACGGCGGCGATGCAGGCGGTGGATTTTGTGGGCATGCCGGAAGCGCGGATTATTCTGGCGCAGGCAACGACCTATCTGGCCTGCGCGCCGAAGAGCAATGCGAGCTATCTCGCCATCGACGCCGCGCTGGCGGATGTGGAAAGCGGGCGCACGCTGCCGGTTCCCGATCACCTCAAAAACGCGCCGCACCCCGGCAAAGGCGATGTGAAATATAAATACGCCCACGACGGTAAAGACCATTTCGTTGATCAGGAATATGTTCCGACCGACCGGATTTATTACGCGCCAACAGATCAGGGCTATGAGGAAACCATCAAAAAGAGGCAGGAGTTTCGGGAATCCATGCGGAAGAAGAAACAATAAAAAATACGCCGGACGAGACGTCTGGGCTGTAGGCCCGACGTCCCTGTCGGGCGAATGTAGGTCCGATGTCCTCATCGGGCGAAAACAAGATCAAATGAAAAACAAACCTGCCAATCCACTTCCACGCCGGCAACGCAGAGTTCCGTCCGTTTTCCAAAACGCCCCGACGTACTTTCTGACCTTCTGTTCCGCTGACCGGGCAAAAATGCTGGCAAACAATCTCATTTTTAAACACGCCTGCGAATTTATCGAAGCCGGCAACACCGAAACCGGTTTTTTTGTCAGCGCACTGATGATCATGCCCGACCATATTCATGCACTGGTTTCCATCAGCCCGCAGTCGGAACAGAAAATTGGAAACTGGGTGCGGGCTTTCAAACGAGCGATCGGCAAAAACAACATTCGGTGGCAGAAGGGCTTTTTCGACCATATTCTTCGCAGCAATGAAAGTCGTTCGGAGAAATGGGAATATATTCGGAACAACCCCGTTCGCGCCGAACTGGTTCGAAAACCCGAAGAGTGGCCGTACCAGCGGTGGTTCCATCCGACAACCGGAGAACCCTGTGCGCCGGACGAGGACGTCCGGCCTACAAACATCCTTTCAAATAAACCTGTAGGCCCGACGTCTCTGTCGGGCGAAAAAAACAAACTGCGCAACCTGATCGCCGCTCGCCGCCCAGATTTCCAAACCTTGGAACCTTTGAGTGCGGCTGTAATTGAAACGTTCCAAACATTGGAAGTTTTCAAATTGGCGCGAGCGATCGGCGCCTATATGCCGCTCGCCGACGAAGTGGACATCTCGCCCCTTTTTCAAGGTCTGGAAAAAACATTTTTTATTCCATCGTTCGACGAGGCTTCGGGGCTGTATCGGATGGCGCAACTGACCACAGAATTAAAAAAAGGGCGGTTCGGAATCACCGAGCCGGCGGTTCCGGTGTTCGCGGCAGGAAACGAAATCGATCTGATTCTTGTCCCGGGCGTGGCGTTTGACCGCGCCGGACGGCGGATCGGCCGCGGCGGCGGATTTTATGATCGGTTGCTGCCGCAATACGACGCCGTGCGAGTCGGCGTCTGTTTTGATTTCCAGTGTTTGGAAACCATTCCGGCGGAAGAACACGATATTCAGATGGATTGGCTGATCACCGAGTCGTCCATTCTTAAAATTGCGATGAACAGTTAGACAAGCGAAGGTGTCGGAGTTATGCTGATCCCGCAAAAATAAAACTCTGAAACAAAGGTATTACTCATGGAAAGCTTCGAAATCTTCTGGAACGGCATTAATCCCGTCGTGATCAACATCGGGTTCGTCATTCTCGGCTTCTTCTTCCATGCCTATCTGACCCGCACCAACGCCGTAGCGGCCAGCCATCGCGGTTCGGTGATTTTGGATGAAGCCAGAAAGCAGGCGGAATCGATCAAGCACGAGGCGGATGTGAGCGCCCGCGAAGAAGTGCTTAAGGCGCGCGAACGGGCCGAACAAAGTCTCGACCAGAAGCGGCAGAGCATCATTCAGCTCGAAGACCGCGTGGTCGCCCGGGAAAAAGACATTTCCCGTAAACTCGAGCTGCTCGAAAGCAAAGATCGTACGCTGACCGAAAAGTTGGATAAGGCGGTTCAGCAGAACGAGGAACTTAAGGCTCAACAGGCGGAACTCAAAAAACTCTCCGAGGAAGAAACCCGCCGTGTTCAGGAAGCAGGGAACCTTTCCAGAGAAGATGCGCGTAAACTGATTATGGATCAGACAGAGAAAGAGCTGGAATCCGAAATCAGCGGACTGATCCGTCAGCAGCAGAAACGAATCTATGAACAGGCCCGGGCAGAAGCCCGCGATGTGATTTGCACAGCCATTGAACGGTACGCCGGAGAACACGTCGCCCATAACACCGTCACGCAGGTCACCCTGCCCTCTGAAGACATGAAGGGTCGGCTGATTGGCAAGGAAGGCCGTAATTTCAAATCGTTCGAGATGGAATCCGGAGTGAACCTGATCATTGACGAAACTCCCGGTATCGTGCAGCTCTCCAGCTTTGATCCGGTTCGCCGTGAAGTGGCTCGCGTCGCCCTTGAACTGCTGATGGCTGACGGGCGAATTCATCCTGCCAGCATCGAAGAAACGATCAAAAAGACCCGCACCGACGTTGATGA
>JADYZA010000071.1 GCA_020853375.1 Verrucomicrobiota bacterium
ATTGTCGTGGTAAGAGCAGCCTTCACCGGACCAGCGGGCGGAATAAACGCCCGGTTCGCCGTTGAGCACCTCGACCTCAAGGCCGGAGTCATCGGCCAGCGCGGGCAGTCCGGTAGCCTGGCAGATCTCAACCGCTTTTTTAATGGCGTTGGCCTCCAGCGTGTCGCCGTCTTCGACCACATCGGGAATTTCCGGGAAATCGAATGCGGAGCAGACTTCCAGACCTTGGAAATTAAAAATAGCGTGAATTTCTTCAAGCTTGTGCGGATTGCGCGTTGCGATTACCAGTTTCATGGGGCGGAGTGTGGAAGTTCAGGGATCAGACTTCAAGACCAGCTTAATTCAAATATGCGCTTGCGCATGGCGGGTGGAGAAGCTATGTTTTTCGGCCTTTCCCGCGCTCGGGTGGTGAAATTGGTAGACACGCCAGCTTGAGGTGCTGGTGGCCGCAAGGCCTTCGGGGTTCGAGTCCCCGCTCGAGCACCAAATCCTTTCTCCTTCCTGCCTGACACGGAAACTCTGGCTTTTCCCGTCCGCATCCATTAAAACCCGCCCAAGCATGAAAAAACGCGCAGCAGTCGGAATGAGCGGCGGCACGGACAGTTCCGTGGCGGCGGCTCTGCTTGTCGAGCCGGGCTGGGACGTCATCGGCCTGACCGCCCACAGGTGGAAAGACGGTTCGCGCTGCTGTTCGCTTGAAGACGTCACCCGCGCGCAAAAAGTCTGCGCGGCGCTCGGCATCCGCCACTATGTCGTCAACGCGCAGGATCGCTTCGAAGAAAAAGTCGTCGCGCCGTTCGTCAGCGAATACGCCGCAGGCCGTACGCCGTCGCCCTGCATCGCCTGCAACCAGTTCATCAAATTCGGCTTTCTGCTCGACCGCGCGGTGCAGCTCGACTGTGCCGTGCTGGCGACCGGCCACTATGCGCGCATCGAAGAACGCGATGGCGCATTCCATCTTCTGCGCGCCGTGGATCGCACCAAAGACCAGTCCTACTTTCTGCACCGCCTCTCGCAGAAACAGCTCGCGCATGTGGTCTTCCCGCTCGGCGGCTGGACGAAAGAAGAAGTGAAAAAATGGTCGACCGACCACAACCTGCCGATTGTTCCGCGCGGCGAAAGTCAGGATCTCTGTTTTGTCGAAGAGGGAATGTATCCCGAATTTGTCGAAGCGCGCGCGCCGGAAGTGAAGAAGAAAGGGCGCGTACTCGACGATCAGGGCAAACAGCTGGCCGAACACGACGGCATCCACCGCTTCACCGTCGGACAACGCGGCGGAACCGGCGTCGCCGTTGGTGAACGCGTTTACGTCAGCCGGATCGACGCCGACAAAAACGAAATCACTCTTTCGCCGCGCGAAGGCGTCATGCAGTCGGAATGTCTCGTGCAGGGTGCGCAATGGATTTCAGGAATTTTTCCAAGCGTTGGAAACGTCACGGTTCAACCGCGCTACGGCCATCGCGGTGCGGACGCGACGCTCGAAAAAATCAGTGATACCGAATTCAAGGTTCGTTATGCCGAACCGCAGTTCGCGCTCACTCCTGGCCAAGCCGCCGTCGTCTATCACGGCGACGAAGTTCTCGGTGGTGGGTGGATTCAGAGCGAACGATGAATAGGGAAAATTGACGGATCGGTTATAGCTTATCGCTCATCAATTATGATTTCTTAATCGGATCAAGCACCCAGCGTTTGTTGAACCAGAAGTATTGTTCGGGGCGGGCGTGGATTTCGGCGTCGAAGATGGAGACGAGCGCTTGCATCATCCGCTGCCAGTCTTCTTTTTTGTCGGCGGACGGATTGGGGAAGATCGGGGCGAATACTTGGCAGTCGTGAACGGTCCAGCCTCGGCGGGTGAGCACGACGGGATAAATCGGGCAGGAGGCCATCTGTGCGAAGAGAGCCGCGCCTGCGCCGAGGTTGGCCTTGCCGCCGAGGAAATCAATGGAGAGCGCTTCGGTGGCGGAGCGCACATCCGGCAGGATGGCCAGAACCTCTCCGGCTTTCAGTCGACGCACCACGTTTTTCAGCACGGCGGAATCGTTCAGAACCACTTCCATGCCGGTGGCGTTGCGCATCTGGTTCAGCAGTTCGTCGGTGAGCGGATTTTTCTGCCGCCGGGCGATGGAAAAGATTGGCATGCCGTCGAGTTTACTGGCGACGCCGGCCAGATCCCAGTTGCCCATGTGCGCTGTGGCGACGATCAGCGGGCCGTTTTGTTTGTAGTCGTTATGCACCTGCTCGATGGAGTTGTAGAGCGGCATGCGGCGCATCTGTTCCGGTGTCAGCTTGCCAAAGCGTGCGGCTTCGACGGCGTTGAAGCAGATGTTGCGGAGAGAAATCCAGGCGATTCGTTTGCGCTCTTGGGCGGTGAAGCGGTCGCCGAAGACCTGCTTCAGGCGGCTTTCGGCCTTGTCACGGCGATAGCGCAGGACATGAAAGAACAGTTTGCCGATCAGCCAGCCGAGCGCAAGTGCCAGCCGCAACGGAAGAATGTTCACGAGGCTGAGCAGTCCGCGCAACAGAACGTATTCAATAATATGTTTGGTGCGATATTTCATGACTTGCGTCCATTAAAGCGTCGGCGGGGCGGTTCGCGCAAGAACGGTTGTGTTTTGGCGGCGACATAAACCGCTTCTTCGCCGAGCAGGTGTTCGAGTTTATGCACCAGTTCCGGCGAGACGGTTACTCGTGAATTCCGGTCGGCTTTGATGAAAACTTTTTCACCGGAATCGAGCTGGACGCAGAGGTTTAGCAGAGTCGGACCGGAGTGTTCTTCCGCGATTTTTTTGATTGCCTGGAGTTTTTCCTGACTCAGCGCCGCTTCGGGTAGGTGCAGGCTGAGCTTTTCGGCGAAGAGGAGCGGGGCTTCAGCGAGCGGGAAAAGTTCCGATATCTGGATTTCGAGTTCATCGCGGAAGTCGCGGGTGATTTTTCCCGTGGCCATCAGCGGCGCTCCGTCGTCGAGCAGTTTTTCAAACCTTGGAAACTCGCTGGACCAGACGACGGCGTTGACGGCGGCTTCGAGGCCTTCGAGCCGGAAGCGGGCGTACGGCTTCGGGCTGTCGTCCGGAGTTTTCGGCTTGGTGAAAACTTTTTTGTATTTATCCACCAGCCCGCCGACACGGATGAATGTTTTCTGTTCGTCGTTTCCGGCGGCTTGAAACACGTCGCCCAGTTCGCCGATTTTTTGAAGAGCGAAGGTTTTTAGTGTCCATTCGTATTCGGCCAGCGGGTGGCCTGAAATGTAAAATCCGATCAATTCTTTTTCCGCTGAAAGCATTTCGCTGTCAGGCCACGGCTCGATCACGGGGAGATCTTTATCGCTGTTTTCCGCCGGGCCGGTATTGAGCATGTCGAAGAGCGAGCGTTGTCCGCTTTGTTTATCGCGTTGGGCGGAGGCCGCGCGGCTCATCGCCATTTCAAGGCCGGCAAACAGGCGGCTGCGCGGCATGAGGCAGAAGTCGAAGGCGCCGCATTTAATCAGGCTTTCCAGCGTCTTACGGTTCACTTCGCGGGAATCCATGCGGGAGCAGAAGTTCATCAGCCCGGTGTACGGGCCGTTGGCCTCACGTTCTTTCACCAGCGCTTCCACCGCGCCCGCACCGACGTTTTTCACGCCTGCCATACCGAAGTGAATCGCGCCTTGGACGGGCCGGAACCGCGCGATACTTTCGTTGACGCTTGGCGCGCACACGTTGAGGCCCATTTCGCGCGCTTCCGCCAGCAGGAACGCCAGTTTATCCGGCGTGCCCATTTCGCTTGAGAGGAGCGCGGCCATGAATTCCTCGGGGTAGTTGGCCTTTAGCCATGCGGTCTGGTAGGAGATAATTCCGTACGCCGCGCTGTGCGATTTGTTAAATCCATACTGCGCGAATTTCTCAATCATCTCCCAAAGCTTTTGCGCCAGCTTCTGGTCGATGTTGTTGGTTTTTTTGCAACCGTCGATGAAATTGGCGCGCTGCGCGTCCATGACGGCTTTGTCTTTTTTACCCATCGCACGGCGGAGCAGGTCGCCCTGGCCGAGCGAGAACCCGGCCAGCTTGTTGGCCGCCTGCTGAATCTGCTCCTGATAAACGATAATGCCGTAGGTTTCTTTGACGATGCCTTCGAGTAACGGATGTTCGTACTGGATTTTCACCTTGCCGTGTTTGCGCGCGATGAATTCGTCGATGAACTGCATCGGCCCCGGGCGGTAGAGCGCGATCATGGCGATCAGGTCTTCGATGCGGTCGAGGCCGATCTTGCGCAGGGTGTCGCGCATTCCGGCGCTTTCCACCTGAAACACGCCGATCGTGTCGCCGCGGTTGAGCAGGTCGTAGGTCTTTTTGTCGTCGAGCGGAATTCGATCAATATCCAGCACGACCCCGTGGTTGATGCGGATGGACTCGACCGCCTCTTGAATCACCGTCAGCGTTTTGAGTCCGAGAAAGTCCATCTTGAGCAGGCCGATGGCCTCCATCGGCTTCATTTCAAACTGGGTGATCACCTGTTTGTCTTTATCCCGCGAGAGCGGCAGGATGTCGATCAGCGGTTTTTCGCCGATCACCACGCCGGCGGCGTGCGTGCCGGTATGGCGCGGCAGACCTTCCAGAACCGGCGCATACTTCATGATTTCGCGGGCGGTCGGATCGCTGGCGCAGGCGCGTTTGAAGTCCGGGTTTTCGCTCAGCGCTTGCTCCAGCGTTGCGCCCGGCGTTTCCGGAACCATCTTGGCGAGCTTATCGCACTCGTTCAGCGGCAAAGCCAGCACCCGGCCAATGTCGCGGATCACCGTTTTCGCGCCGAGCGTTCCGAAGGTAATGATCTGCGCCACGTTTTCGCGGCCATACTTATCCTTCACATACTCGATCACCTCGCCGCGGCGCGCCTGGCAGAAGTCGATGTCAAAGTCCGGCGGCGATACGCGGTCGGGGTTGAGGAATCGTTCAAAAATCAAATTATAGAGCAATGGATCGAGCGCCGTGATGCCGAGCGCGTAGGCCAGCATACTGCCTGCGCCGGAACCGCGGCCCGGGCCGACCGGAATGCCGTGTTCTTTTGCCCAGCGGATGAAGTCCTGCACCACGAGGAAATAGTTGATGAAGCCGGTTTTTTCGATGACGCCGACTTCATAATCGAACCGTTCCACCACCCGTTTTTCAATGTCGGTTTTCGGGTTCGTAAGATTTTCGACCGGATAGAGTTTTTTCAGTCCGGCGATGCCGATGGCCATCAGGTAATCCTTCTGGCTCTTATATTCGGGTGGAATTCCAAACACTGGAAAATGGAGCGGCGGATTTTTGAGCGCAAACTCAACATTGCAACGGCGGGCGATTTCGACCGTGTTGGCCAGCGCCTCCGGATGGTTCGGGAAAAGCCGCTCCATTTCCGCACCGCTCTTCATATAAAACTGGTCGCCGGAATAGCTCATCCGGTTTGTATCGCTCACCAGATTGCCGTGCTGGAGACAGATCAGCACATCGTGCGCATCGCGGTGCTCCTGCCGGATATAATGCACATCGTTTGTCGCCACCAGCGGCAGGCCGGTACGTTTCGCCACTTCGACGATGTGTTTATTCGCCGTCTTCTGCTCAGGGAGACCGTGATCCTGAATTTCGAGGAAGAAATTATTCGGGCCGAGAATTTCGGAATACTCCTTCGCCAACGCCACGGCCTTATCGACCGCTCCTTCGGCGCAGGCTTCCGCGATTTCACCCTTCAGACAGGCCGACAGGCCGATCAGCCCCTTGCTGTACTGCCGGAGAATCTTCTTATCGATGCGCGGCTTATAATTGAAGCCTTCCAGATGACCGAGCGAAACCAGATGCATCAGGTTGTTGTAGCCCTCGTTATCTTCTGCCAGCAGAACCAGATGCAAATTATCGGCCTGACCGCCCTCACGGTTATCCATTCCCTTGCGGGCGATGTACACCTCGCAACCGATGATCGGCTTAATACCGGCCTTCTGAGCCTTCTCATAAAAATCGATTACGCCGTAGAGCACGCCGTGGTCCGTAATCGCCAGATGTTCCTGCCCCAGCTCCTTGGCGGTTTTCACGGCATCGGCCACCTTGCACGAACTATCGAGCAAGCTGTATTCCGTGTGAAAATGAAGATGGCAGAACGGTACGGTTTTCATGGGTCAGGGCGCCCATATTACCGAACCCGCCCGCCGGGGAAAGACTGGAGTTTTCCAACCGTTGGAAAAAATGAGCATGAAGTTTCCAAACATCGGAAACAGAAGGACTTCGACAGCCGGATTTTTTAACAGAAGGGCACAAAGGAAAAGCCGAAGGTTCTGGCCTGTCCGCCATAGCACGAAGAGCGACGGCGAAAATGCAGCGGCTCGCCGCCGCTTTTCCAATCATCGGGAATCCGCCCACGAATAATACGAAACAACACGAATGGCTTCCGAGGGCTGGAACTCCACCGCCGAAATTTCGAAAAACCATCTGTCGCTCTTTAATTTCCTTTGATAACATGACCCGCGTCGACGAGTGAAAGTTAATCGCTCGGCGGGAGTTGCCATATATTGCAGGAGAAAATATGAAAAAAATAATCACACTGCTTCTTACGTGTCTAACCATCCTGTCTGCACAGGGAGCAGAAGATATTTCTTCATGGCTCCAAAATTATTTCAGAGAGCCGCAGCCAGAAAAAATACCGTGGATGCTCGAACAACTTGAAAAAAGCCAGGCTCTAAAAACGCATCCGTCGGCGCAGTCTCCGACTACTGGTAGCCTGTATGTCATATTTAAAGCAAACCCTGCTGAGGCGATAACGTGGGTAAAAGGCGTCTGCGATTATTCTCCCGAGGTCAAAAGAATTTGCTGGATGGGACTTTGGCTTGCTGATCTGAAGTCGGGAAAAGAATATTTAGCCGAGATAAAACCGATGCTGTCCGGTGATGACCTTAAATATGTAGACATTCTTTTATCGAATGCTCCGTACTCTATTGAGAAGAAATCCATTAAAAACCCAAGCGATCTTGACATGTTATGGGGCGCGTTCTTTGGCTCTGGAAACCCCGTTTATGTGGAGAAAATCATCACGGCACTAAAAGGCTATGACCAACGGGAGGATGTGGGGTTGTTTCTAACAGCCGCCGCCTCAAAGTGGTCGCTGAAAAGTAATGCTGAAAAATATCCCGAGATAAAGAGAATTTTGGAGCAACCCCGAGAATCTGGAAATGAAGTTGTGATCAGGCAGCTAAAGGACATCTTAGATCCAACAGTTTCAGCTTCTTCGGAAGAGGGAACAGAGCAGATGGCTAAAATATTGAAAGACGAATTTTCCAAAGAGGCAAAGGATCGGTTTCGTAATAAAAAATGACCGCGTCCAAATGATCGAAAAAAAACAGCAAGCCCTGATGCAATCAGTTCCAATGTCTGGAAACGCCAAAATCATCTGGAACTGCCGCGGGCGGGAAGTTGTCTGCGGGCAGAGGACGCTGATTATGGGCATTCTGAACACGACTCCGGATTCGTTTTCGGACGGCGGGCGTTTCCAAACCTTGGAAAAGGCCGTGGCGCGCGGCCTGCAAATGGTCGAAGAGGGCGCTGACATTATTGATATCGGCGGCGAATCGACCCGGCCCGGCGCAAAACCCGTCCAACCCTTGGAAGAAATTGCGCGGACGGTTCCAATCATTGGCAAACTGCGCGAGAAAACGGATGCGCTGATTTCGATTGATACGCGGAAAGCGGAAGTCGCCCGCGCCGCGCTGGCGGCGGGTGCGGATATTATCAACGACATTTCGGCGCTGGCCGATCCCGGCATGGCGGCGTTGGCGGCGGAGTCCGGCGCGGGGCTGGTGCTGATGCATATGCTCGGAACGCCGGAGACGATGCAGAGTGATCCGCGCTACGATGATGTCGTTTCCAATGTTCGGAGTTTTCTGGAGGAGCGGTCGGCCTTCGCGATTGGGCGCGGCGTTGCGCCGGAGCAAATCGCGCTCGATCCGGGGATTGGTTTCGGCAAGACGGATGAACATAATCTGGCGCTGTTGCGGGGAATTCCGGAGCTGGCGGACGCGGGGTGTCCGGTGTTGATCGGCGCGAGCCGTAAGAGTTTTATCGGGCGGATTCTGGGCGGGAAGCCGGACGAGCGGTTGGCGGGTTCGCTGGCGGTTGCGGCTTTTTCAATTCTGCGCGGCGCGCATATCCTGCGGGTGCACGACGTAAAGGAATCTTGCGATGCGGCGCGGCTTGTGGATACACTCCGAACCAATGAACTGGCTTCACAGTATTGAATATCCCGGCGCGACCGGCACCATCGAGATTCTGATTCTCGCGGCCATTTTCTATTTTCTGGTGAAGTTTTTCCGGGGCACGCGCGGCGCGTCGATTTTGACCGGACTGACCATCCTTTTCGCTTTCCTGATGGTGATTACAAAGTTCACAAACCTGCTGATTCTCAACTGGCTGCTTCAGAAGCTGATGGTGTATCTGGCGCTTGCGCTGGTTGTTATTTTCCATCCGGAAATCCGCCGTGCGCTGGCCCGGCTGGGTCGGCAGGGGAATTTTATGGCAAGTAAGGCGCGCCGCGCGCTGGCCGATCCGGTCGCGGATGCTGTGCTGCTGATGTCGTCCCGCAAGATCGGCGCGCTGATTGCGATTGAGCGCGAGATGGAGACCCGCGGAATTCAGGATACCGGGACGGCAATGAACAGCGAGGTGAGTTCGGAGCTTCTCACCTCTATTTTTTATCCCGGCACACCGTTGCATGACGGCGGAGTGATTATCAGCGAGGACCGTATTGCCGCCGCCGGTTGCGTTTTCCCGCTGACACAGATGGAGGATCTTTCCCGTGATCTCGGAACCCGCCACCGCGCGGCGATTGGGCTGACCGAAGAGACCGATACACTGGTGATCGTGGTTTCGGAGGAGACCGGAATTATTTCAATTGCCTATAACGGTCGTTTACGGCGCGGCTTCGACGGGCCGCGTTTGCGGCGTGTTCTGGCTTCATTCCTGAGTCGTAAGAGCGGTGGGCTCGGCCAGCTGGCCAACCGTCGTGACAGAGCGGACAGCGGACAGCTCAATTTTATTTTCGGAGAAGACCCGAATGGTTAAACGGAGAATTAGAATATCCGCGCGTCCGGTCGATCTGCTTTCTGTTTGGCGGGTTCTTTGCCGGAACTGGTTGATGAAATCACTTTGTCTGGTGATGGCGTTCGCGGTTTGGCAGGCGATTCGCGAAAACACCAGCTTCGAAGTGGTGGTGTCGGCGATTCCTGTCACCGTGACGGTTGGCGAGGGGTTGGCCGTTTTTGACCAGTCGACAGATACAGTCAACATCCGGTTCCGTGGCTCCCGCGATGACATCCGTTTTATCAGCAGTGATCAAGTGGCGGTGAAAATCGACATTTCGAAACATGCCGACCGGTTGCGTCAGACCGTTAAGTTTTCGCCACGTTTTGTCAAAGCGCCGTCGCGTGCTCATGCCGTACAGTTTGATCCGGCGGAGATCGTGGTGACCGTTGACCGCGAGATGGAGCGGGTTTTGCCGGTGAAGGCGGTTTTTGAAGGGGAGCTTCAGCCGGGGATTCAGATGGAGAGATCTTCGTGTTCTCCCGCCACCGTCAGGGTGCGCGGCGCCGAACGGTTGCTGCGTGATTTGGAACAGGTGCGGACCGTTCCGATCAGTCTCGCTGGGCGGTACGATCTTTTTAAAACCCATGTGGCGGTTGATTCGGCTTCGCAGCCTTGGACGGCGACACCAGATCGGGTGATGGTTGATGTTTCTCTAGCGGAGAGGGTTGCTTTCCGGCGGATTGAAGCCAGCGAGGTTCGTCCGTTGCTGGCTTCTGATGATACGCGGGTTGTGAAAATCCGGCCGGAAAGAGTAGCGGTAACGTTGCGCGGGGCTCCGCAGAGAATTGCTGAATTGAACGCCCGCGATGTATACACCTATATCGATTGCACCGAACTGACCGAATCGGCGGATTATGAAATCTCCGTGCGGGCCGATGTGCCGCCCGGATTGCAGGTCGAAAAAATTGAACCCGCCGCCGTGCGGGTAACTGTCAAAAAAATGTGAGCTACTTATGCGATACGTTCTTTCCATTTCAATCGGTTTGGGTTTCGCCGTTTCTGCGCTGTCACAGGATATTCCGAAAGGGGCTTCGCCGTTGCCTTCCAGTGCTGCGTACGACAAGGTGCTTAAGCCGTCGTCTGAGTCCGCTCCGGAAGAAGGCCCCGCGAAATCGCTGCAAATGCGGCCTGGTGAAAAGGCCGAAACTCCACCATCGCTACTGAAACCTGCCGAAGAGATTTCCGGACTGAAATCTGAAAAAACCGGAGCCGGCATCTATACCGTGACGACGAATGCTGCGCCGAGTCCCGCACCGGTTGCCGCAGCCGATCAAATTGATTTTTCAAAAGTTAATTTTCTGATGGATACCGGCCTTCAATATAAAGATGCGGGAGAGTATGAAGAAGCCGAGAAGGCTTATTTGCGGGCATTGGAAAAGGTGCCTGGAAATCCCGACATCCGTTTCCGTTTGAGCACGCTGTATATTCAAATGAAACGGTATGCGCAGGCCGGGAAAATTCTGGAGGAGCTGGGCAAGGAGTTTCCTGACAGCCCGATTGTGCATAATAATTTGTCGTGGGTTTATGCGTCCGGCGGGGAAATGAAGAATGGAAAGCTGGCATTGCTTCACGCCCATGAGGCCATCCTGGCTGCACCGTATACTCCGTCTATTTGGAACACGCTGGCTGAGGCGTATTATGTGTCTGGAAAGTATGATGAGGCTTTGCAAGCTTCCGATCATGCGATCGGCCTGTTGAACATGCAGGAGCCCTCCGAGGCCGATAAGGCTTCTTTTGCGGCGCAGTATGCAAAAATTCAGCGCGCCATTGAAGCAGGCAAGCAACTTTCCGGCTTTGGCCCGAAGAAGTGATCATTGCCAAATGCTGTTTTTAAAGGTCGGCGAGGGATTTTCCGCAAACGGATCCGGACGGTTGATCGGCGACGATTTTCTAATCATCTCAATAGGCGTGAGCGGTGCCGGTTTCGAATCGTTCCGATCATAGGAAGAAACCGAGCTGGATTTGCGCACAGGTATCGCGGGGTTTACGGCAGGCGTGGTCGGCTGGGGGCGCAGGGGATTCTGTTGTGTGGAAGTTGAATTCCGCGTGGCTCCCGGCGAGAACGGCGCCGATGCGGTCGACTTTTCTCGGCGTGAAACCGTGCGGAGTGCAGTCATTGGATCGGGCGTTCCATCTCGCAGTACATTGTATGCTGGGGCATTTGTGTCCATTCGCTTGTCGCCAAACAGCTGCGGAGCCGCCAGTTTATATTTTTTCAGAGGATCCGATTCCTGCCGGTTGTTTTGCTTATCCATTTTTTCGCGCAGAAGCTTGTCAACCGCTTCGTTTTCTTTGGACAGAGCCGCGGCCTGATCTTTCAGTTCTTTTTGCCGCGTCAGTTCCTGAATCAGCCAAGCATTCTCATCGGGTTCATCTTTTGATGTTTTGGCTGCTGAATCATCCAGAACGGCCGCTGTCAGCCAGTTTTTATTTTCGGAGGGACGCGGCACGCTGGTCGCCGATTGCGGAGTTGCTTGAAGGGCTTTCACCGTCGGCTGAGCGTTCTGCTTAGCCTCCATTTCGCGCAGTTTTTTATCAAGCTGCCGGTCCTCTTCTGTTTCGCTGCGCGGTACCGTCAGGTTGCGATTTTCAATTAATGCGTTTTCAGAGTAGGTCCTATGAACCGCCTTCTTTTTTTGAGCGGCCAGCGCGGCGTCCAGATCCTCCGCCGTAACCGAAAGACTGATTCCGGCAAGAATGGCGATCGCGGCTAACCCTTTGGAAATACGGAACTTCATAGCCACTGAAAAATACGCCTCACCTTACTCAGCGTCAATCATCCGGTTGGGCGACATGGATTGGCGCTGTTTGGTGGCGGGAAAGAAAGCTTTTGCGGGTTGGTTCAGGCTCTGATAAATTCTCCGCCTAAATGAAACGGGTATTTTTTAAGGGTTTTGTCTTTTTAGTGCTGTGCGGCCACGCCGCCGCAGGCAGTCTGTTTCCGTTTTATGACGACATTCAGACTGCGCAGGGATCGTTTTTCGCCGTCCGTCCGTTTTATTCACACACGGTCGTCAAGGAAGGCGAAATCCGCGACTACGTTTGGCCGCTTTATTCGCGCAAAGAGTTCAAGGATGAGCAGAGTTCCCGTGCGCTGATTTTCTGGTACACCCATAAGTTTAATGCGCAGCAGCAGAGTCCGCGCGACCGCAGTTGGCTTTTGCCGATCTACTTTAAAGGGCGCGATGTTGACGGCAAGGAATACTTTGCGCTGTTCCCTCTTGGCGGAACGATTCGCGAGTTTCTCGGCCGTGACGAGATCCTGTTTGCGCTGTTTCCGGTGTTTGGAAAAAGCCGGATCAACGATGTGAAAACAACCAGCGTGCTCTGGCCGATCTACTCGCATACACGCGGCACCGGCATAGAACGAGACCGCGTTTTTCCGATCTATGGAAAATCGGTGCTGGAAGGAAAATACGAAAAACACTTCATTCTTTGGCCGTTTTGGAATTCCGCCGACTATTTTTATCCGGGCGATTCCGGAAAATCCTGGCTTCTATTTCCGGTGTGCGGTCGGGCGAAGATGGATCACGAAAGCACGGTCTGGGTGATTCCGCCTCTTTTCCGTTTTACCGAGGGCGATAAGCAGAACCGGATGACCTGTCCGTGGCCGTTTATTCAGAAGGTTGAGAGCGAGAAGTATGACAAAATGTATGTCTGGCCGCTTTGGGGAGAGAAACAGTTTAAACCCGGGTTGAAGCATCGCACGTTTGTTCTTTGGCCGATTTTCTGGTCCGAAAAATCGACGGAGTCAAATCTGACAAAAACCCGGCGCATGGCGTTGCCGTTTTTCTTTCTGGATCGGAGTTTTCTTGAAGAAAAAGGGGTTGAAAAGGCCGACCGCGTCGAGGTTTCCAACTATTGGAAAATCTGGCCGCTGATGAGCTGGCAGCGCGATGGCGAAGTTTCCCGTTTCCGGATGCTGGAAGTCTGGCCGATCAAGAACAGCGCGCCGGTTGAACGTAACTGGACTCCGCTCTGGACGTTGTACAAACGGACAAATGCGGACGGAGTTGTCCGTAAAGACGTGTTGTGGTTTGCCTGGCACAGCGAAGCATCGTTCGCCGCCGAACAAAAGGAATGGTCTTTACTGAAAGGACTGCTGGCGTATAAAAGAGACGGTGAGAAACAGAGTTTACGCCTTTTGTATTTTGTGCGCTTAGGGGAAGAAAAATGATCGCGCCGTTTAAAGAGATATACCGGTATTTGGATCTGCCGGTCAGATCTTTCCGTCGGCTGGGTAAAATTATCCTGCTGGCCTGCCACGATATGGGCAACGCGCTCATCATGCTTTTTTCGGCGGCGGGTTATATCCGCACGATTTGGAGACCGCGCGCGCGGCGTGAGACAATGGTTCAGCTCTACGTTACCGGTATCAAAAGTTTGGGTGTGATCACGGTCGTGGCGTTTTTCACCGGTATGATTTTGGCTTTGCAGACGGGTCTTGAGCTGCGCCGTTTCGGGCAGGAGGTCAATATCGGCACCGCAGTCACCATCGTGATGATTCGTGAAATGGGCCCGTTCATGACCGCGTTGATTATTGCCGCCAGCGTCGGCTCGGCCATTGCCGCGCAACTCGGCACGATGGCTGTTTCAGAAGAAATCTCGGCGTTGGAAGTGATGTCGATCAATCCCAACCGGTTTCTGGTGATGCCGCGACTGGTCGCGCTCGCTGTGATGATGCCGATCCTCACGGTTTACACGAACATTCTCGGCATCCTCGGCGGCGGAATTGTCGGTTCCACCCAGCTCGGTGTGGCATTTCAGGCGTATCTCGACAACGCCACCCGCTACGCCGAAAACAAAGACCTTTATGTCGGACTTTTTAAAGCGTTTGTTTTCGGCATCATTATCGCCACCGTCGCCTGCTATCAAGGATTAGCCACGACCGAAGGCGCTGTCGGCGTCGGACGCGCCACGCGGCAGACGGTGATCATTTCATTCCTGATGATCCTGATTGTCGGCTACATGATCACAAGGCTGTTTTATATATGATAACTTTCGACAAAGTCACCAAGCGGCTTGGCGGCAAGACGGTCCTCAACGAGGTCAGTTTTGAAGTGCCCAAGGGCGAAACGTTTGTGATTGTCGGGCTTTCCGGCGCAGGCAAGAGCGTTACGCTAAAACACATGGTTCAGCTGATGCTTCCGGACAGCGGAACAATTCGTATCGGCGAGGATGTTATCAATACAGCCCGCGGCACCGAGCTGGAACGTATGCGCCGCCGTTTCGGCGTGCTTTTTCAGGGGGCGGCACTTTTGCAGTGGCTGACCGTTTTTGAAAATGTGGCGCTGCCGCTTCGCGAACACACCAAGCTGAGCGAAGAGGAAATCGAAAAAACGGTGCGCGAAAAGCTGCGTCTGCTCAACATGGAAGATGCGATGGACAAATTCCCATCGGATCTTTCCGGCGGCATGCAGAAGCGCGTCGGCTTGGCCCGTGCCATCGTCATGAATCCTGAAATTATCCTTTATGACGAGCCGACCTCCGGCCTCGATCCGGTGACATCACGTCTGATTGACAAGCTGATCGAAAATCTGCGCAAAGAGCTGGGCATCACCAGTGTGGTTGTGACTCACGATTTGCACAGCGCACTGGCGATTGGCAAGCGGATTATGATGATCGACGGCGGTCAAATTGTTGAAAACGCCACGCCGGCTGAATTTATTCAATCAACCAACGAAACAGTACAAAGGTTCCTAGAGTCCCAGTATATTACCCGCCGGGGTGCCTGG
>JADYZA010000072.1 GCA_020853375.1 Verrucomicrobiota bacterium
ATGACAAGCGAGCATGTCGGTTTTCAGGTCGATGACCGACGTGATATCCACATAAAAGTCTGGCGTGACCGGACGGCGCAAAGGATCGCGCAGTCCATAAGGCATGGCATGATAGAGTGCTACGGGTTGTGAGGTGGTTGCCCGCTGAGGCTCTGTTTTAAGATTAATCATCCCACGGCTGAAAGCCGCCGTAACCGCCAACCGGCTGACGTTGGTATGGTCTTCCATGTAGTCGAACGGATAGTGCGTCAGAATCACTTCGGGTGCCACGTCGCGCACAACCGCCGCGACTTTGGCGAGCAGGCTTTTTTCGTAAAACACGTCCAGATCTTGCGCCAGACTTTCGTGAAATACCGCGCCGACCATTTCGCAGGCGGCGAGAGCCTCGCCACGACGGCAGGGGCGAACCTCATCCAGGGTCATCCTGTCTGTACCCAGCGCGCCGTCTGCGACATTGAGATAGTGGATTTCCCATCCAGCATTTTTCAGCCGGAGGAGTGTTCCTGCCATCATGAATTCAATGTCGTCGGGGTGGCACCCAATGGCCATTGCGCGTCTCATTAGTGCATCTCCACCGTGCATTCACCCATGAACGGCCGCAGATAGCTGAAGTGCACATTCGGATGATCCGCTAGCAGGCTCATCGGCACGGCGCTGTCCATGATCTTTTTGGAAATCATCAGAGCGGTCAGCCGCATCCCGAACGGATTGTCGTGATGCCCCGGGTGCCAGATGGAAAATTTCTCGGCCTTCCAGGTCTGCTTCGGACCGACTGTAATGGCGGTGCTCGGCACATTCTGCACTACGCCGCCGCCCGACGTGCGGGCGTTCTGAATCAGGGTGATCGGATGCAGATTTACCTGCCGAGTTCCCAGCTGGCGGTATTCCGCGGGGGTCGGCGGAACGTCTTTATACGCCCCTTCGCGTTTGACCGGATCGTTGAAGGCCCAGTGCTTGGTTTCGCCCTGCCCACCCTGCATCAACAGACAGCGTACGTCGTCCCAGCTCTTTTCGTAAGGCTTCACGTCCAAGGATGGGAAGTGAAGGTTGGCATCTGGCATGATCAGGTCGCGCCGGATTCGATTGAAGCAAAGGTCGAGGTCGGCCTTTTTAAAGCCGAGCGAAAAGTTTTCATCGGCCGCTTTTCCGTCGACGACCCATTCATCCATGCCCCAGAAGTGGGCGTTGTGCAGCTTGAGGTCCATGGCGTTTACCATTTGCGCCACCATTGGGAGTTGCTCTGTCGGCCCGATGGGCCCGCAAACGCCGACCGGATTGTCCGGAGTCGCCTGTTTCCAAGCGTGAATATATTCGAGCGCCTCGGCACAGTAAAATTCCTGTACAGTGTCATAAAAATGAATAGTAAATCCTGGGCGGCTTAACTGTCCGATGTCTTTGACGGTTAACCGGGCGGCTTCATCGAGAAGCGCGCGATCCAACGTTGTATAATCCCACCATTCTGGTGCCACTTGACTGATTGCTCTCATACTCCGCCTTTCTTCTGAATCTGTTTGCTCCTGCTCGCGCCGGGCCTATTCGCCTGCGACGGGCTTTGAGCGACGAATCAGACCAGATTTTCTCTGAAATCAGAAGATCAAAAATCAGGTTTAGGCCCGCTCCAGCCTTTTTCTCTTTCGATCCCCTTTTTTACTGCTTCTGATATCTTGCCGACGTCGGCATGCGGATCGTATCGCCGGGGCCGTATTCCATGACAAAGACTCTTTTCACACCGCTGTTTTCATGGTCAGACACCAGGGCTGGGTCAAAGGTGCTCTTTAGATAAATTTTTTCATTTTCGAATTTATCCACTTTTCCAATCACCTGCATGTCTTCATTCACAACCGTCATGCCCGGCCGGAGAAAATGCATCACGGTCGACGTGGTGAGGGTTTTTCTCTGGCCGTCGGCCGCCGTGATCGTCGCCCGCGCCGCGATCGGTGACTGATTGCTGAAAAGCACGTCAGATGGGCTGGCGATTCCGGTCACGACAAACGAACTGCCATATTCTCCGGAATCAATGGCAATGGTTTTCCCTGTGTAGTCGTAGCCCGGCGGAACCGGGGTTGAAATGGTCACGCTCCCATTGGTGTAGTTGCACGCCGCGATGACAGCCTCCAATGTAGGTGGCGACATGAGGCGCCATTCTCTGTGCGCCAGAGACGAGCCGCCAGCCAGCCAGGCACTTTTGACACCCCCAGTTTTATCGAGTGAAAGGCATCCGGCTTTTCCGGCAAAGCGGATTCCATTTTCCAAGGTTATTTCCTGCACAGGGGTGAGAGCATTAAAATAATAATCGACCTCTCCGGTGAAGAACTCGATTTTGAGCACCGTCAAGTCGTCGATAAAACCCCCGACCGGCGTTACGCTCTTTATTAATTCCGCGCCCGCGCCCGGTTCAAAAACCGTGATGAACGTGCTTTTAAGGTTTTCTCCGGTTTTCCTACGCACGAGAAACTTCACGCTTTCCGGAGAGTCTTTTCTATTTTGCTGGGGCTTTCCGTCGCAGAGGAATATCTGTTCGTCTTTTCCGATGAGGAAGGCTTTCAGATAGGCGCCCGGGTTTGCGGAGATCAATGAAAAGGCCCGCGGCCCGCTGGTAATAACATTCCAGGTTACGGTTGCTTCCGAGGGAAGTTCGCCTTCCTGCACGTTGTACAAGAATTGGAACCCGCTGCCGGTATACGAATTGTAGTTAATCGTGCCGGCAGGCGCCGCAGCCAGTCTCGGGTTGTCGTAATAATATCCATACGCGACATTTTCTCCGGCCAGCGTGCCGCCGCGCGGGGCCGACAGCGGAATGGTTGTCTGGACATCCGCATGAGTTCCGTGAACCAGCCAGTCGTGCTGAGAACCGCCCTGAACGCGGAAGATGTCGATCAAATAGGCTTTTTCATCCGACGGGGTGATCATGGCGGTGCTTCGGTTATAGTTTGTGCAGACTCCGGGGTAAGCGGAATAGTTTTCGGCCTCAACGTACTGGCAGATGTCGCCGGTGTCATAAACCAGACACCGCCCCCGGCTGTCGGACTGCTTTTTGCGGTCCACCACCACGGTGTTATGAGACACGGTGTTATCAAAGAAACCCGCCCGTCTGGGGTCCGACGAATTTGCCGTTTCCGGATATCCAAAGTCTGGAATCAGCGATGCGTTTTCCGCGAAAATATCGAGCTGCATCCGGTCGCGGTGGGCATGACCAACGAACCGTCCGTAGAAAAGCGAAAGGGCGATCGGATGAGCTGGGCTGTTATTCTGCAGCGTGGCGAGTCCATAGCCCGGCAGATGCCGACTGGCATATCCATGCGCGCCGGAGACCTTACTGGCCGCTTCACGGAGTTCTTTAGTCATCGGTTTGCTTGAAATATCGCAACCGGCATTGACGGGATTCAGCTCCAGAATCAGTTTCGCATACAGCGGGTCGCCGTATGCCTTGTAGGCGTTAAGCAGAAGATCTTCCCGGTAAAATTTTCCGCGCTCGCTCATATTCCCGGCATCGCCAAGAGCGGGCGTGAAGTTGCCCGCGCAAACCAGATCGAGACCCCAGTCGTACAGCCGTTTAAATCTCGGTTCCTTATAAACGTCCACTCCGCTGAGCTTCAGCATGTTCGCCATTTTGGTCAGGTCTTCGATCCAGTGCAGATTATAACTGGGCGACTCAAACGGGACGCCGTCGCGGTAGATGAGGTTGTAGAGCGCGTCGTAGAGTGGCATGTAGATGTATAGCTTGTATTCTTTGTTGTTCAGAACCCAGTCGACCATTTCCTCGCTGCTGGGTTTTCCCGTGGTGTCCTTGAGCGTGGCGGCCACCTGTAGAAGGCCGGTCTGGTGCATGCCGAAATTCCCGCCGATGACATGGGTTTCATTGACGATTTCCCGCGCCATCGACCGCAACAGCTGCTCTTCAATCAGATAGCGCACGTCCTTCATGCTTTTTCCGGTGAACTGTTCCAGCTCGGGATCGGCCTTCAGCAACGCTGGGAAAATTTCATCATACGCCTGACTGCACGTCTGGACGTTGAAACATTCCCACGTGTAATAAAAAAGTTTTCCGAAATAGTTCCGGTCATATTCAATTCCATGGCGCGACTGGTTTACATAGTCGTAGTCCGGATAATACATCGCCATCTGCCACAGGAGCGTGGCGCATTTGTAAGCATACTTATCTTCGCCAGTGTAAAGGTACGCCTTGGCGAGATTTTCGATCGCCGGGCTCATCCGCCGCTGAGCCATCCAATGATTCCAGTATGCGACAAACCAATATTTGTGGCCGGGATATTTTGGGGACTCCCAGCCCGTGCCGTTATCAACAATCGATCCGCTGAACGATGAGCGGTCTGTAAACCCGGAATCGACAAACGACTGGTAATTATTGTCCGGATATATCTTTCCACAGTTTGGACACTTCACCTTGTACGGCGCTTCCTCGGTGATAATCCAGGAGTAAAGGCCGAATTTCCGCAGAGCCAGTCCGCAGTTCGGGCATTCATTTTCCTGCACGTAACCATCGCGCGGAATACGCGGATCCGGAACATACTTCGCCAGCTGTTCACAGGACAGTTTTTCGGCTTTTGACGCGGCCTTCACGGCCTTATCTCTTATTTTTTGCGCCCAGTCATACGTGGCGATGTTTTCTTTGATCACCGCCCGCTCTTCTTCGGATACAAGCGACGGCACGGACTTCTGCCGGTGTTCCGGAGAAATATCACTCGTTTCAGCCGCATGGCTTTGAAGCGCGGCGAATAGGATCGCAAATGCAGGAGATAGAATCACACGCCGAATTCTCACTGGCCGCCTTTCGTTATAAGAGCCTCCGAAGATCGACTGCGAGCTTAAGCTCTTTCAGAGGTCCACGTCGAGTCCGCTGAAACAGCTTAGGCCGAGTAACTTTTCGGCGCGGCTTCCCACGACGGTTTATAGACAGTCAGCTCTTCAATTCGGATCGTGGATCGATACACGCCGAAGCCGATCCTCAGGGCTTTCCCCGGATCCACCGGATCGGGATCCTTGAACTCGATGATCAGAGCACCATCCACAAAAATAAACGATGAGCCGTCTATGCAGCCGGAGTGAATTTTGTATTTCCGGCCGGGCTCCAGTTTGAATAACGGCGTGGTAGCCATAACTTCCTTCTCGCCGTCCAGCCGTTCGATGCCGGCCCGATTACTCCACCAGCCCCCCAAAGCTCCAAGATAAGCACGCTTCCAAGATGTGTTGTCCTCAGTAAGCTCCGTCTGCCACCACCAGATTATATCGTGGTCGGAGGGAAGAACGGTTTGTGCGTAAAATTCCAGCAGGATGTCGCCGGCGAAGGTCTGTGCGCTGAAAAGCTGTCCGTGTTCGAGAGAACCGTTGGCACAGCGCCCAACCAGCGCGCCATCGTCGACTTCCCACGACGCATTGCCGACAGGAATCCAAGACGAAACATCCGCCGCGCCGCCGTGAAAACAGTTATCCATCAGCCTCTCCGATCTGGAAAGGCTGATGGACTTCTCCGCTAGTTCGAGGCGGGTCATTTCTTGCGGAGCTTTCTGGCCGCTTGGAGTACGGAGGCAATCAGATATTCAATCTGTTCTTCCGACAGTCCGTACAACGGCAGGTGTGTGTATTCCTTGAAGAAGGCGGTTTCGGCATTCGGGCAGGTCGCGCGGATCGCCTCTTTGTCGTAACCGAACGCTTCGAAGATATTGTAGTGATAGAGCGGGCAGAAGTGCGGAATCTGCGTGATTCCGAGATCGGACAGCTCTTTCTTCATCGCCTGAATTCCGCCCTGAATCTGCTCGTTCACCCGCAGCAGGAAAAGGTGGAACGTCGCGCCAAAGTCTGCGCTGTTCATCGGTCCGGGAATCAGTCCCGGCTCATTGATAAACGCCGCATGCAACCGTGCCGCGACAGCCCGGCGTTGCTCGATAATCGCAGCGTTCTGGTGCATCTGCCGCGATAGAGCCAGCGCCTGGATTTCCGTGGTGGAGAAGTTCCCAGCCGCGAAAATTCCGTCGCGCGAGCGAACCGGACTGACGTTATAAAGCCAGGTTTCCGGCGGGGGCATTGTCAGGTCGAATCCGCAGAAACGCGCCTTGGCGAACTGTTCGCCGAGAGGATCGTTGGTAACCAGCAGACCGCCTTCGCCCAGCGAAGTGATGTTTTTGACTTCATGGAAGCTGAAGGCTCCGAAATCGCCAACGGTTCCCAAAGAACGCCCCTTATAGGTTCCACCGAATGCGTGCGCGGCATCTTCAATGACTACGATGCCTTTTTCCCGCGCCAGCTTAAGGATTGGATCCATGTCGACCGGGTAGCCGCCGATATGCACCGGCACAATGGCCTTTGTTTTGGCTGTGATTTTCCGAGCGACATCCGCGGGATCCATGTTGACGGTTTCGCGCTGAACGTCGGCAAAGACCACTTTGGCTCCTTTTCGGAGAACCGGGCTGGCGGTGGCGATAAACGTGATGGCGGGGATGATCACCTCATCGCCCGGGCCCACGCCGGCCATATCCAGCGCAATATCGTAACCGGCGGTCCAGCTGGTCAGAAACGATGCATACTTAACGTTCAGCATCGTCTTGGTCAGCTCTTCGACCTCTTTCACCTTTTTGCCCAGCGAAAGCTTCGTCGCGGGAGAACCCGTTTTGAAAACCTGTTCAAGGGTTTTGCGCACTTGCGCCATGCCCGCTTCGTATGCGGCGGAATCTTCGCCTGCGGTGACGAGGAAGCGGAGGATGTCCATGCTGAGATCAACGTCTGGCTTTACGCCCACGGCATCCCACGGAACTTTTGAGTCCCCGGTGTTATAACGGAAATCGCTTTTTTCTTTTTGCTTCATGATCGTTCTCCTTTGCTTACTTGGCTTTTGCGGGCAGATCCGGGAACACTCTTGCCACCGGCGCATACGTGATAAACCCTTCGCTCAGGTTCAGTGACAGCGCATGACCTTTGCTTTGCGACAAGAAGCTTGCAAGACCCAGCTTGGCCAGTTCGCGGGCATAAGGAAGCGTCGCGTTGCACAAGGCTTGCGTGCTGGTTTTTCCTACTGCGCCGGGCATGTTGGCCACGCAATAATGCACGATATCATCGACGACATAAACCGGGTCGCTGTGCGTGGTGGCTTTAGATGTTTCGCAGCATCCGCCCTGATCGATGCAGATGTCCACGATAACAGCTCCTTTTTTCATCAGACGAAGCTGTTCGCGGCGAATCAGTTTGGGCGCCTTGTCGCCGGGAATCAGAACGGCCCCGATTACGAGGTCGGCGCGGGTCAGGCATTCTTCTAGCGCAAGCGGATCAAAGAACCGAGTGGTCACATTTGCTGGCAGAACGTCGTTGAGATAGCGGAGCCGGTCGAGGCTGATATCCATGATCGTCACGCGCGCGCCCATTCCCGCCGCAACCATCGCCGAATGAGTTCCGGATACGCCGCCGCCGATAACCAGCACGTCGGCTGGCGCCACGCCGGGAACGCCGCCCAGCAGAACGCCGCGTCCGCCACGCTGACTTTCAAGGAAGCGAGCTCCAGCCTGAATGGCGATTTTCCCGGCGATTTCGCTCATCGGGGTGAGGAGAGGAAGGCGTCCGGCGGCATTTTCGATGGTTTCGTAGGCCACCGCGTGGATTCCGGCTTTCAGACAGCCTTCTGTCAATTCGCGCGATGCGGCTAAATGGAAATAGGTGAACAGGATTTGGTTTTTCCGCAGGAGTTTGATTTCTGCTGCTTGCGGTTCTTTCACTTTAATCACGAGATCGGCCTTGGCAAAAATGTCCGCCGCGCTATCCACCATGGTGGCGCCAGCCGCAACATATTGCTCGTCAGGGAAGCCGCTTCCTTGTCCTGCGGTCTTTTGAACGAAAACAGTGTGACCATCTTCGCGCAACATGCGCGCGCCTGCCGGGGTCAACGCAACTCGGAACTCATCGGTCTTAATTTCTTTTGGTACGCCAATCTGCATAATCTTCTCCTCTGGTGTTTGGTTTAAACTGAAAGAATGGTGGCGGGATTATCGGGGGCTTATCCGCCCGTTGTCAATCATTACAAAACGAAATTTAAAAAAAGTTTAGTTTATAATTGCAATTTTTAGCATTTAATATACGTTACCGAACATCAAACAGGGGGAGTTTCCGATATGAGCAAAAAGGCTGGAATTAGAAGATTGATGCTTGAGCAGATCATCCGTCACGGTCGAATTACGCGAAATGAGGCCATGGAGGTGGCGCAGACCCGGCTCGCTACAATTGGAGAGGTTGTTCAAACGCTTCTTGCGGAAGGAATTATTGAAGAGCCGGAACGTGTAGGCAGGGAAAGCACCGGTCGCCGCGCGTCGCCTCTTTGTTTCCGTGGAGAGTACGGCTATTTTCTGGGAATCGTTCTGTCTCCCGATTGCGTAAAGGCGGTTCTTCTGGATAACGCTGGGAATTTGAAGGCACCCATGATTACCGGCGAGGTTCATGAGAACAATCCCGAGGCCGTTTTCCAAAGCATTTTAGACGTGCTGTCCAAACTGCGGCAACAAGTCGGCGATGCGGTCTGGGGAACTATTCGTGCGACTGGATTTGCCGACCCCGGACTGGTGAACGAAAAAACCGGAACCTCAATCCGGGCGGTGAATCTTCCCGGCTGGGAAAATATTGAAACCGCGCAGCGGCTGAAAAAGATTTTAGGCGGCCCAGTCATCATGCGCCCGGAAATGGCGGCCCGTGCGTATGCCGAGCGTCTGCTTGAGGGAATGGTCGATGATTTCGGGTGTTTCCACCTGAACCTCTACGATGGAGTGGGGGGCGCTTACACACGGGGACTCGATGTTTTTGTTGGCGACAGCTTCTGCCAGATGGAAATCGGCCATGTGATCGTGGAGGAGGATGGCGCTCTTTGCCACTGCGGAAACCACGGCTGCCTTGAGGCTCTGGTCGGAGAAGTCGGCCTGACCCACCGCGTCGAACAAC
>JADYZA010000073.1 GCA_020853375.1 Verrucomicrobiota bacterium
CCGCTGGCGAACCGCTTCATAGAGCAGAATCGCGGCGGAAACCGAAACATTCAGCGAATCGTTTTTCCCGAGCATCGGAATTTTCACGTTTAGATCCGCCGTATTCTTCCAGACATCGGAAAGCCCTTGATCCTCAGCACCAACCACGATAGCGACCGGACCTTTTAAATCGGCCTCGGTATAAACCGCGTCCGAGTCCGGAACGGCGGAAAGGATTTTGATCCCCTTCCCATTCAGAAACGCGATGGTTTCCTCCGTGGTTGCTTCCACGACCGGTAGATAAAACAACGTGCCGATGCTGGCGCGGATCACATTCGGATTGTTCAGGTCGGTCGCCGCGTCGCAGATAATAACAGCGTCCGCTCCGGCACCGTCGGCGGTGCGCAGCAATGCGCCAAGGTTACCGGGCTTTTCCAACCCTTCCGCCACCAGAACCAGCGGATTTTCCGGCAGCTTTAAATCAGCCAGTATTTTTCCGACCAGCGGCCCGACCGCCAGCACACCGTCCGGCCCCTCGCGATACGATATTTTTTCGAACACAGCGCGGGAACATTGGAGATATTCCGCATCGCTCGGTTTCTCAGCACCCAGCTCCGGACAGAACCACAGCTCGACCGGCCGCCAGCCGTTTTCAATCGCTCGCGAAACTTCGCGGGCGCCTTCAATCACGGTGAGGCCTTCCGCACGGCGCTCGGACGCTTTTCGCTGTAGTTTCGCGATCCGTTTGACGCGCTCGTTCTGCACACTGGTTATCGTTTCCATGGGCGGAATCATTATCGAACCTGACACCAAAAGGCAATGATCCGGCTGAACGTTCTTTTCTTTTTCAGAAAGCGCCCCTACCTTGAACGGCATGAAAACGCAGACTCTCGTCCTGATCATCGGTTTACTGATCGTCACAGCCCAGGCCAAAACGGGAAAGCCGGAAGATATTCCGGAAGCCGGACGCATCCGGATCGACGGGAACCTGCAGGACTGGAAGCAGATTAACTGGACGCCGTTGAATGAAACGCTGGACGGAAATCCGGCGAACATTTCCAACGCGCAGTGGGCTCTCCGGTGGGACGAGGACGGAACACTGTATATCGCCGTGCGCTACGATGATGCGGATATCGCGCTTCAGGATAACTGGGTGAATTCCGGCACACAGGACTGCGTTGAAATTTTTGTGCGCGGCGATACCGGCAGTAAGCCGGTTGATTATTCGGAACACCAGAAAAGCGCTCAACAGTACGTCTTCGGCCTGGCCCGGAACAAAGCCACCACATGGAAAAAACTGGCATCCGCAAAAATGTTTCCCGCTCATAATCCGGCCACGGCCGCCGTCAAACTGGACGGAAAAACCTTCACGTATGAAATGATGGTTCCGCTCTACGATAACTTCAGCGCGCTAAGCCGCCGCAACTGCGAACGCTCCGAGGTTTTCCAGGATTCGGAAATCGGAATCGATATCGCCATTGTGGATGCAGGATCAACCGGTTATGCCGGACGAAAGGCCGAAAACACCATGCCCGACAAAGCGTTCAATGCCAGTCACATCGCCGAGCATACGCTGGGGGAATGAGTATATGGACTGCGGCGGCCCTACCCCTCGCCGAAGCAAGCTTCATTCAGCAAAGCGCAGGCAAGCCTGCGCACTCCATATCTATTCATAATCACAAACGCACCGCCCAGCCACCAGCGGCTTCACGAAGCCGACCACCGCCTGATGCTCCGGATGCATCTGATAAACCGCCAAGCCTCCCTCGGAATCGAATTCTGAATAGAGCGACATGGTTCCGTTGCCGGCATCAATGCCAACTTCAATTTTCCGAAGTTCGGAAATTTTTCCGGACAGCGCCTCAAGGCGCCGTTTCATTTCCAATTTCTGTTCCGCCGTTGTCTCCGGCTTCATCGTCCAGGCTACAATGTGTTTGATCATTTAAACTCCTTTTCCCACGAATCATACGAATGAACACGAATCCGAAAATTCTCTATTTGTGAAAATTCGTGTGATTCGTGGGCGATTCTTGATTATTCGCTGTAAACCAATTCCATGTTCTTTGCGGCGGCAACTTCATCCAGACGGCCGACCGGCGTGGTGACCGGCGCGGCATGCACAGCATCCGGATCGGTTTTTGAAAGCTCAAAAATCTCAATCATATCCTTGCAGAACTGGTCGAGCGTTTCGCGCGTCTCGGTTTCAGTCGGCTCAATCATAATCGCTTCCGGCACGTTGAGCGGGAAGTAGATTGTCGGCGCATGGTAGCCGCGGTCGAGCAGCGCTTTGGCCAAGTCGAGTGTATGAACGCCTTCGCCCAGCGTCTTGCCGCTGAAAACACATTCGTGCATGCAACGACCTTTGGTGACCGCCGCGAAATACGGACGCAGTTTTTCCTGCACATAGTTGGCGTTCAGCACCGCGCGGTCGCTGGTGGCGCGTAGGCCGTCGCGTCCGAGCATGAGCAGGTAAGCGTAGGCACGGACGAGAATGGCGAAGTTGCCGTAGAACGGTGCGATGTAGCCGATACTCTTCGGGAAATCGTAGTCGAGCGTGTAGGTTCCGTCTTTGGTTTTCGCCACGCGCGAAATCGGCAGATAAGGCCGAAGTTTTTCGCAGACGCCGACCGGACCGGTGCCGGGGCCGCCGCCGCCGTGCGGCGTGGAAAATGACTTGTGCAGATTCAAGTGACAGAGATCGAATCCCAGCTCGCCGGGTTTGATACGGCCCATAATGGCGTTGAAGTTCGCGCCGTCGTAATACATCAGGCCGTCCACTTCATGCACTGCCTTGATGATCTCTTTCACACGCGGATTGAACACGCCCAGCGTGCTAGGAAGCGTCAGCATCACACCGGCTGTTTCGTCGTTCAGCGCCGCTTTAAACAGATCAATATCCATGTCGCCGCTGGCGTCCGATGGAATCGTCACGACCGCATAGCCGCCGAGCGCCGCGCTGGCCGGATTGGTGCCGTGCGCCGAGTCAGGAATAATGATGTGCGTCTTCTTATTGCCGCGATCGCGGTGGTACGCCGCCATCATCATTACGGCCGTCAGCTCGCCGTGCGAACCGGCCATCGGCTGAAGCGTGAATTCGGCGAGGCCGGTAATTTCAGAAAGCATCCGTTCTAATGAATAAAGAATCTGAAGCGACCCTTGCGTCAGCAGTCCGCCATGACGAAGCTGCGGCCAGAGCGGATGGGTTTCGCACAGATCCGGCAGCGACGCGGCGGCTTCGCAGGCGCGCGGATTATGTTTCATCGTACAGGAGCCGAGCGGATAAAAATGGGTGTCGACCGAATAATTCAGGCGCGACAGCTTGGTGTAATGCCGCACCACTTCGCTCTCGGAAACCTCCGGTAGCTCGGCCGGTGCCGCGCGCAACAGATTCTTGCTGATAATGTCGTGCTCGGAAATCCGGTCTTCCGGAATCCGTACTCCGCCACGCCCTTTTGAACTTATCTCGTAAATTAATTTCACAGCACTGACTCCAGTTTAGCGGCCAAAATATCGATTTCCATCTTCGTGCGTTTTTCGGTGCAGGCGACGAGCAGGACGTTTTCCATGCCGGTGTAATAGCGCCCGGCGGGGAACCCGGCGGCGATGCCTTCGCTGATCAGGTCGCTAACCACTTCGCCCGCGTCCTTCGGCAATTTCAGCGCGAATTCGTTGAAGAATGGACGGTCATACAGCGGCTCGACGCCCTTGATCGCTTTGAGGCGCGTCCACGCATAACCGGCGCGGTCCATACACTGGCGGGCGACGTCGGCGAAGCCCTGTTTGCCGAGCAGCGAAAGATAAATGACCGACCGAAGCGCGCAGAGCTGCATGTTGGTGCAGATGTTGGAAGCGGCCTTTTCGCGACGGATATGCTGTTCACGGGCTTGAAGCGTCAGTACATAGCCGCGCCGCCCCTGCCCGTCCTGGGTCGCACCGACAATACGGCCCGGCATGTTGCGGACATATTTTTTCTTCGTCGCCATGAAGCCGAGGTACGGTCCGCCGAACGAGAGCGGCAGGCCGAGGCTTTGGCCGTCGCCGGTAACAATATCAGCGTCCATTTCGCCGGGCGTTTTGACGACACCGAGCGAAATCGGGTAAGCCGAAACAACGGCGACTGCACCGGCGGCGTGCGTCTGAGCAATCAGATCCGTCAGATCATCGAGGCAACCGAAAAAGTTCGGGTTCTGCAACAGCACCGCGCCAATGGTGTTATCAAGCTGCTTGGCGAAAGCGGCGCGGTCGGCGATACCGCCGGACATAGGAA
>JADYZA010000074.1 GCA_020853375.1 Verrucomicrobiota bacterium
GGATTTTTTCACAATCCTGACAACCGGGTTCGTAGAAAAAATCGATCCGCACCGGCTCCGCCGCGCGCACGACTCCGCAAAGAAACATCGCTGCCAGCATTCTGAAAATGATCTTCCCGTTCATTATGGTGGGCACTTTACACCATGAACTTTGCCGGGGAAGTTTATTTTAAAAGCGCGGCGAGATGATTAGAATGCGGCGTCAATGAACATTGGATTTTCAGCTTTTGTGATGCAGGGCGGCCGATCCGGAGTGGCTTCCTACATCCGGGAACTTGTCCGGCACCTCCAGCAGGAGGATCCGGTGAGTCATTACGATATCATGATGCCCATGCGCGAGGCGGAGCTGATCAAGCTGACGTCGCCGAATTTCCAGAAGACCCTTTATTCCGACTTTATTTCCCATCCGGTGGTCAACATTGCATGGCACAACACACTGCTTCCAGTCATTGGAAAACTCAAAAAGTTCGACCTGTTGCACGTGCCAAGCTATCGGCGGATTCCGCTGGTGAAAAGCTGCCCGATTGTCGCGACCGTTCACGACGTCGCTACGCTTTCGATGGATGCCAAATATGATTCCGCGCGGATGTTCTACAACCGCCGCATCGTCCCGTCACAAATCCGTAACGCCGATCACATCATCACCGTCAGCCATTTTTCGAAAAAAGACATTGTTGAGCGCGTCGGCGTGGCACCGGAAAAAATCACTGTGCTCTACTCCGGCATCAACCAGCAGATTTTCCGCCCATTTGAAAAATCTGCCGCCCGCGCACAGCTCGCCGAAAAATATAAAATCGACGCACCATTCATCGTTTACGTTTCACGGCTGGAGCATCCTGCGAAAAACCACGTCCGGCTGATCGAAGCCTTCGAGCAATACAAGGCGGCGACAGACAGCCCGCATAAACTGGTTCTGCCGGGCGCGGACTGGAACGGCGCGGAAATTATCCGCGCCCGCGCCGCCACCAGCCCGGTGCATGATGATATTCTCTTCCCCGGCTTTGTGACGCTGGATGATATGCCGCTTCTCTACGCCGCCTGCGACCTGATGGCGTTCCCGTCGCTGTTCGAAGGCTTCGGATTCCCGATCATCGAGGCGCTGGCCTGCGGTGCGCCGGTGATCTGTTCCAATACCTCTTCGATGCGCGAAATCGCCGGCACCGTGGTGCCGAAGTTTAATCCGTACAGCACCGACGAAATTTTCCAGTGTCTGGAAAAAATTCTTTCCGATGGCTGGAGCGAAGACAAGCGGCGGCGCGGTCTGGCCTATGCCGCAGAGTTTGACTGGAGCCGCACGGCACGGCAAACCTTAGACATTTACGAAAGGATTGCGGGATCATGAGTCGCGTCGCTGTAATCATGCGTTCCAAAAACGAGATGCCCTACCTTCCGGCGGCAATCGAAAGCCTGCGGCGGCAAACTTTTACCGATTTTGAACTCTGGGCGGTGGATTCTGGGTCAACAGACGAGTCCGTCGCGGTGTTGCAAAAGACACTTGATGCGGCTCATTTAATTCAGATCGCCTCAAAGGAGTACGTGCCCGGCAAAGTGCTTAACGATATGACAGCCCGCACGACGCAGGAGTTCATTGTGTTCCAGAACGCCGACGCAATTTTCCAAAGTCCGGACGCGCTCGAAAAACTGCTCCGCCCGCTTTTCGCTGGTGAGGCCGACGCCGTGATGAGCGCGCAAGTGACGCGACCGGACGCGCGGTTTGTTGTCACGTATGACTATTTGCGCGCCTACGACCCGGAAAACATCAAGGGCGATAACGCCGATTTTTTTTCCGCCGTGACCTGCGCGTTCCGTAGAGACCTCTGGGAGAAAATAAAGATTCCAGATGTCGGCTATGCCGAAGATGTTGCGTGGGCAAACCGCTGCCGGGCCTCGGGAGCACGCTTAAAGCTTGTGACGGACTCGGTGGTGGAGCACTCGCACAACTACACGCTCAAGGGGCTTTACCGAAAAAAGTTCCGCCATGGTGTGACCTTCGCGCAGACCTACGGGCGGCGAGCTAATCTGCTGCTCCAAACATTGGAACTATTCAAGGAGTGGGTACGCGATTTTCTCTACGCCGTGCGCAAAGGGCGACTCGATACCATTCCGTACAACGTCGCCTACCGCGCCGTCATTCATACAGCCCTTTATCGCGGACTGAAAGAAGGCGCACGTGGGTAAGTATTCCGTCAAAGGGTCGCCGACATTCGATGCCCGCATCGACGCGGATATGAAACGCATCGCCGATACAGTTTATGCTTCGTCGTTTTCCAGCCATTGGAAAGCGCTGGTTCTTCTCGGCGGCTACGGACGCGGCGAAGGGTCGCCGATGATCGGGCCAAACGGCGAGGAGCTTCCCTTCAACGACTATGATCTGATCGTGGTGACCGACTCGCTGGATCCGCTGTTGAAACACGCGCTCAAAAAACTGGAGAAGGAGCTTTCGGACGCGCTTGGCTTGCCGGTCGATCTGTATCCCTATCTTCATTCGGCGTTACCGAAATGTGAATTCTCCCTGCTGAATTATGAGATGCGGTACGGTCACCGCATAATTCGCGGCGATCCGAACATTCTCGACGCGATGCCCGTTTATCAGCATGACGCGATTCCGCTTTCAGAGGGAACCCGACTGCTGATGAACCGTGGCAAACTGCTTCTCGACATCAAACGCCGGCTTGCCCGGACGGAAACTCTGACTCACGAAGAACGGATGCGCTTTCTAAAATTCATGTTCAAGGCCGATCTCGCTTTCGGCGACTGCGCTCTACTATTGCGCGGCGCCTACGATCTTTCATACGTCGTGAAGCGTCATCGTCTTCCGGCGATTGATCTTTCGGGACTCGATGATGCACGCGACTTTGTGAATGCCTATAACCATGCGATCGACTTCAAAGAGCGAGCGGATTTCCAGACTTTGGAAAACGGTAATGTTCATTTGCGCTTTGCGGAGACGGTGAAGCGATATGAACAGTTTTTTCTCTGGTATGAGAGACGGCGACTCAACCGAAAGTTCCATACTCTGGAAAAATACGCGCGCGAGTTTCCAGACCTTGGCAAGGAAGGCTCGCCGATGAAGAATGCCGTTCACAACCTGCGCGCTTTCGGAGCAAGCGGTCTCTCGCATTGCGGCACACATCCGCGCCTGCGGCTTTATGCGGCACTGCCGCTCCTGCTGACCACGCGCGCAGACCGCGATGAAATCAGCTGGCTGCTCCGCTCTCAGGAGAATGGCTTCGAAGAACTGTGTCAGAAGTTTTACGCGCTCCAGCAGAGGTTCTCATGAAAAAAGCCAAACTGAGCCTTTTTATTTTTATCGATGCGTTTGGACAGGAAGTTTCCCTCCGGCATCCGTTTTTTCTGCAGGATTTGATCCGCGACCAGAAAAAGCTCGATACGATTCTTGGCTATTCTTCGGCGTGCGACCCGTCGATTATTTCTGGGAAGCTTCCGAGCGAGCACCTGATGTGGTCGTCGTTCTATTACGACCCGAAGAATTCTCCGTTCAAGTGGACGAAACTTTTGGCGATTCTGCCGGATTCTGTTTTCCGCCGAGGAAGAGTTCGACACATCCTGAGCAAAGTCATCAAGCGGGTGCTTGGGTTCACCGGCTATTTCCAGCTTTATGGTGTGCCGTTTAAGTTTCTACCTCTGTTCAATTATGCCGAAAAAAAACGGATATGGGAACCAGGCGGTCTGTTGCGTGGCGAAACCATTTTTGACGAGCTGGCGCGCCGCAATATCCCACACTACGTTCATGACAGCGCGGTGAGCGACGAAACCAAACTGGCCCGCCTCACGGCCGATATTGAGGCTCAGAGAATTGATTTCGCCTACTGTTCGCTCGGGAAGCTGGATGCGCTGATGCATGCGGTCGGCACACGGGATCCAAAGGTGACAGAACTGATCCGGTGGTATGACCAACAGGTGCGGCAGGTGATTGCAACGGCGGAAAAGCATTACGATGAGGTTGCGTGGTATGTGTTCACTGATCACGGCATGCACGACATCACCGCCGGATACAACCTGATTGCCGATGTCGAAAAAACGGGTCTTCGGTGGAATCGCGATTATGTCGCGTTCTATGACTCCACAATGGCCCGCTTCTGGTTTAAAAATTCCGGTGCTCGCCAAATCATCACCACCCTACTGGACAAACACCCGAAAGGGCGGATTCTGTCCGAAAAGGAACTTCGGCGGGAAGGCACCTGGTTTGCCGGCGGCATGTACGGAGAACTGATTTTCCTGATGAATTCTGGCCTTCAGATCGTTCCAAGCTTCATGGGAGTCAAGCAGATCAAAGGAATGCACGGGTACCATCCGGACGATGCCGACTCGGCCGCCGCAATCTGCTCGAACCATGAACTGCCAGCAGGCTTGACAAAGATACACCAAA
>JADYZA010000075.1 GCA_020853375.1 Verrucomicrobiota bacterium
CGCTCAAAAACGCTTCGCTCAATTTCAGCCAGCCTTTCGGCTCTTTCGTTCCCGCGCCGGAAAGAACAACCAGGTCGCGGGCGCGGGTCATCGCCACATAAAAAACATTTGTCAGCTCCAGGCCGCGAATCTTTTTATCGGCCTCACGCGCCGCGTCCCAGCCCGGCGATTTCACTTCTTCTCCGGCGAGCCCGGCGATTTTCATCTCCAGCCGCCCTTCCGGCGAAAACATTGCGAAGCCCGGCTCGGCGTTTTCGCCAAAGCTAATATCCGGCACAAAACAAACACGCTGGGTCAGTCCTTTCGCGCCGTGAACCGTCATCAGCGTTACCGCGTTCTGTTCCGGATCGGGCAGCAAGGCCTCGGCGGCTCCGCCGCGCGGCGGAGTTTTAATGTATTTTTCAAACCGTCTCACCACGTCGGGCAAAAGAACCTGCCCGCCGCGCTCGGCGGCGCGAATCCAGTCGAGCGCCTTTTTAAAATTAGCCAGCTTCTGCTCACCGCCCGGCATTCCGGCCAGACAGGCATCGAACGCCGTTTCGCGCACCATGTCGCGCACCAGTTGCGATGCCAGCTTTTCGCCCATCTGTTCGCGGTAACGCAAAAGGCGTTCCGCCGCCGGAAGCCCGCTTTCAAAAAACTGTTTACGCAAAATCTCATGTCCGAATTTTTCACCGTCCCAGCCGAGCTTTACGATTTCATCGTCCGGCATACCGGCAAACGGCGAGCGCAAAAAGCCGACCAGCGCCAGATCGTTCACCGGCTCGCAAAGCACTTGGAGAAAAAGAAGCAGGTCGCGGACTTCCTGCTGCTCAAACAGCGCGCGGCCTTTGCCGCCGCTGGTGTACGGAATCCCGGCATCGCGAAGCGCTTTTTCAAGCGTCGCCTGATGGGTCGAGCGTTTCAGTAAAATCAGAATGTCGCCGTAGCGGAACGGTTCGCCTTCGACAAATGCTTTGCCGTTATGTCCAAACTTTGGACGCCACTCCGCGCCGCCATCCACCAGTAAACGGATGCGACTTGCCACCGCCGCCATTTCGTCATCGGTCGTGCTTTCGTCGCTGTCCGCGGCCAGAAATTCGACGCACGGCTTTTCGCCGCCGAGAACGGCCTGCGGTTCAAGCGCGTCGTAACGCTCGTAAACTCCGCTGAACAGCTCATTGACCGCTGTGATTACCCGGTCGTTGCTCCGGTAACTTTTTTTCAAATCAATCTGTTTAATTCCGCCGCGCCCGGTCATTTTCTCTTCCAGCTCCGGCATCACCTGCGGATCGGCACTGCGCCACGCGTAGATCGACTGTTTACGGTCGCCGCAAATCACCAGGTGAGTTTCTTTTCCCCAGAGCGCTTCAATCACATCGCACTGCACCCGCGACGTATCCTGCACTTCGTCCACGATAATCCAGTCGAACAGATTTCTAAACTTTCCGCTCCGAAGCAGGTCGCGCGCCAGCAGAAGCTGATCGCCGAAATCGACGGCATCGCGCGACCGCTTCGCTTTGATAAACCCGCTCGAACAAGCCGACAAACAGCGGGCGAAGGCACGGAACGTTGCGACGTTCTGTTCGTAGGCCTGTTCCGTCAGAAACCGTTCTTTCAGCTCCGCCAGTTCATCGGAAAGATGTTTCACCTTTTTCGCCTGACCAAACTTTCCGACGGCATTCAATTTTCCAATATCTGGAAAACCCGCCAGAAAAAGGCTCAAAGCGTCCAGCGCGTCGGCGGCGGTTTTCGGTAAATCAAACGTTTCCAGCTCATCGCGGATGCGTTCAAAGCTTTGCTTACGAACCGTGCGTTCCGGCGGCGGAAGCATCGCTTCGGCATCGCTCAAGTCGAGTCCGCGGCTGGCGGCTTTTTCGAGCAGAGAGCGAATCGTGCTGATCAAACTGTAGTCATGATCGCCCAGAACAGAAACTCCCGCGCAGAAGTCGCGGAAGTCTGAGTCGCCTTCCAAGCATTGGAAAATCTCCGCCTTCAGCACCTCATCGAGCAATACGTCGAGCTCTTCGTCTTCCATGGTTTGGAACGCTGGCGAAAGTCCAAGCTCCAGCGCATGCTCGCGGAGCAATCCGGCACAAAAGGCGTGGATGGTGGAAATGTTCGCCGCAGGAAGTTTTCGCAGAATCAGACGGGCCAGATCATTTTCGTCTTCTGCGGCAATCAGTTTTCCTGCCACCTTCGACCGCAGTTCGGCGGCGGCGTTATCGGTAAACGTCATCAACAGAATTTTTTCAGGAGAAACGGGGCGGCGGTTCGGCGGCAAATGCTTATGCGCTTTGCCCAGCACCAGCGCGGAATACAGCTCGGTGACCTGCCAGGTCTTACCGGTTCCTGCCGATGCGTTGAAAATCATATTCATCGCGGCGGATTATGGAGAGAAGAGCGGAAGATTGGAATGTTGGAATAGTGGAATATTGGAGGGACGGCTTCCACGCCGTCCCCGGTCGCGGTGGAACGCGACCCTCCAGAGGAAATAGTAGACCGGCTCCTTCGGCTTCGGCATACTCGGCACAAGATTAAAGGGAGAATCTCATCATATGAGCTGGCAGCAAAAAATCAGTCTTCTAAAAAATCCAGAGATCAAACGGATAAGAAAAACGATTTCAAGCTTCTGGGCATCATTCGGCGATCAAGAAATTCCTCTTGATGCCCCGATCCCTAAAGACTCCGGATTTTGCAGCCGCCCCCTTGCCCGCGATTTTCTCTACGTTGTTGGCAATCGGTCCGACGAAAAGCAAATATATGTTCGATGCGGCCCGTTTTCAAACGAACTGCTGGACGCGATCCGCAAACACATCCAGATATCTGATTCGCTTTAATTCGTGTGAATTCGTGGTTAACATGTCCATATGAAATTCGACCTGC
>JADYZA010000076.1 GCA_020853375.1 Verrucomicrobiota bacterium
AAAAAAATTTCCGACGAGCGCAAAGCGCTTTCCCAGCAGTTGATGAAAGATATTCATGCGCTCTATCACCTGACTAACTTTCGCGGCGAAACCCGACCTCTGACGGAAATCCTCTCTGGTAACATTCCGATGGGCGTCGGCGAATGCTGCGCCCCGAAACTGCTCAACTATGCGGCGCGTCACGGTCTCAAGCCGCTCGGCCTGAGTGAATTTTACTGGGGCAAAGAAAACAAGTCCGGCACACGGAAGCACGGTGAGTTTTATCCGGCCTGCGCTGAAAAATGTCAGCCGATTCTCGGGTTTATGCTTTGCGGTTTAAATATGGAGTGCGCAGGCTTGCCTGCGCTTTCTACTCCGAAGCTTGCTTCGGAAAATAGCGTAGCAAGCTCCGCCGAAACAAAGCGGCAGCAAGCTGCCGCACTCCAAATTGTTTTCCACGACGCCGATATCATCGTCATCTGTAAGCCCTCCGGCCTGCTGGCGGTGCCGGGCAAGGGCGAGGAAAACCAAGACTGCGTTACCGCTCGCATCAAGGCGCTTTATCCTGACTGTATCGATCAACCGGAAGTGCACAGACTCGATATGGATACGTCCGGACTGATGGTGGTCGCGCTGACGGCCGATGCGCAGCGCGAACTGTCACGCCAGTTTCACGACCGCGAAACGGAGAAGCGCTACATTGCTTTGCTCGACGGCGAACTCGCCGAAGAGTCCGGAACCATCGAACTGCCCTTCCGCCTCGACGTCGATAACCGGCCGTACCAGATTTACGATCCGGTACACGGCAAGACCGGAATCACCCACTGGAAGGTGCTGAGCACCAGCAATAAAAAAACAAGAGTGGAGTTTATTCCTGTTACTGGGCGGACGCACCAGCTCCGCGTACATGCCGCCTCAGAACACGGACTGGGTATTCCAATCCTTGGAGACCGGCTTTACGGTTCCGGCACCGCGCCGGGTCAGCTCAAACTCCACGCCAGTTTTCTGAGCTTCACCCATCCGCGTACCGGCGAACGACTGGAGTTCCGTTCCGAACCGCCGTTTTAAAGAACCGCCCACGAATCACACGAATCTTCACGAATCCCGAAAACAGATTTTGCTTTCAGCGATTCCGTTTATTTCCAAACTCTCCTCCTTCTCATTCGTGTTGATTCGTGTGATTCATGGGTAAAATTTCCGTCTTCGCGATTCCATTTTCGAGTGGGTTCGGTAGACTGCGCCGCATTATGAAAATCAATCCTTTCAAAGCATGGCGGCCCGCCGAAGGTCTGGCGGATAAAATTGCGACTCTTCCTTACGATGTGATGGACCGGAAACAGGCGGCGGAAATGGCCGCTGGAAATCCGCTCTCCTTCCTGCGCGTGACCCGCTCGGAAATCGATCTGCCGGAAAGCACCGATCCTTACTCCGACGCCGTGTACGCCAAAGCGGTCGAAAATTTTGGCAAACTGAAAACCGCCGGCTCGCTGGTTCGTGAAGAAAAGCCGACGCTTTATCTCTACAGTCAGGAAATGGACGGACGCATCCAGTATGGCGTTGTCGCACTCTGCAACGTGGCCGACTATGAGTCCGGAAAAATCAAGATTCACGAAAAGACCCGCCGTGCCAAAGAAGACGACCGCACCAAACACGTCGACCGGACCAACGCCCACACCGGCCCGATTTTCCTGACCTACCGCGATAACGCGGCCATCACCGCCCTGATGCAGAAAACCGCACAGGAAAAACCGCTCTACTGCGTCACCGCCGCCGGCGGTATCATTCACACAGTCTGGAAATTTGCCGACTCCGCCGCCGTGCAGTCCGCCTTCGGTGCGGTTCCGGCGTTTTATGTGGCCGACGGCCACCACCGCGCGGCCAGCGCTGTGCGCGTCGCGCAGATGCGCCGCAAAGACAACCCGAAGCACACCGGCGACGAGCCGTACAACTGGTTCCTCACCGTGCTCTTTCCCGCCGGACAGCTCAAAATTCTGCCTTACAACCGCGTCGTCTTCGACCTGAACGGACAAACCGAAAAACAGTTTTTCCAGGAATTGGAAAAGGCCTTCACCGTCGCCGAAACGAAAAAGAAAATGCCCGACGCGCCCGGCGCAGTCTGCATGTATATCAATCACAAATGGTTCCTGCTGACACCTAAGGCCGCGCTGTCCAAAGATCCGGTCGCCTCGCTCGACGTGAGCGTGTTGCAGGATCGCGTTCTGGCCCCGCTGCTCGGCATCGACGATCCGCGCGAAAGCAACCGTATCGACTTCATCGGCGGAATTCACGGAACGCCGGAACTTGAACGCCGCGTCAATGCGGGTGAAGCCGTCGTCGCCTTCTCGCTCTATCCGACCACACTCGACCAGCTCATGGCCGTCGCCGACGCCAACCTGCTCATGCCGCCCAAGAGCACATGGTTCGAGCCGAAACTCCGCGACGGACTGCTGGTCAACACGATCGATTAAGTTTCCAAACCTTGGAATAAAATGGCTTTGGTTCGAACTCGGGCCTATCCTCCGGAAAAACTCCGGATGATGAGGTGATTTTATGCAAAGAAAAGATCGTCTACCGAGACCGAAGCGCGCGCCGGGCATGACTCCCGGCACGCTGGTGATTGATCCGTCGTGGCCGAAGCCGGTGATTCAGGTGATCGCCTACGGCCCCGATCAGTTTTTGGAAAAGCGCATCGGCGATGTCCGCGAGCTGGACGGGTTGATCGGCAAGTATCCGGTGCTCTGGGTTAATGTGGACGGGCTGGGCGACGAAAGTGTACTCCACCATCTCGGCCAGCTTTTTAAACTGCATCCGCTGGCACTCGAAGACGTGGTGAGTCTGCGCCAGCGCTCCAAGGTGGATGACTACGAGACCAATCTCTACACCGCGATGCGGATGCTTTATCTACAGGACGGCAAACTTTTCTCGGAGCAGATTAGCTTTTTCCTCGGCTCCGATTTCGTGCTGACGTTTCAGGAGAACGAAGGCGACTGTCTTGATACGGTGCGTGACCGCATTCGCAAGAAAGGCGGAATTGTCTGCAACATGAACGCCGACTATCTGCTCTACTCGTTGATTGACGCCATCGTGGACGCCTATTTCCCGCTTTTGGAATCTTACGATGCGCGGCTCGATGACATGGAAGAACTCATTTTAAAACACCCCGACTCTTCGTCGGTCGCCCTGCTGTTTGATGTTAAGCGCGACCTGATGACACTGCGTCGCACACTCTGGCCGGTGCGGGAAATGGCCAGCGCACTGGTAAACACCTCGTCGCCGCTGATCACGCAGCCGACGCGGATTTATCTGCGCGACTGTCAGGACCACGCCATACGCCTGCTCGATCTGGCCGAGACCTGCCGTGAGCTGGATTCCAGTCTGATGGATTTCTATCTCTCCACCATCAGCAACCGGATGAATGAAATCATGAAGGTGCTGACGATTATTTCCACCATCTTCATTCCGCTAACGTTTATCGCCGGAGTCTACGGCATGAACTTTAAGCACATGCCGGAACTGGAAACCCGCAACGGCTATTTCGTCGTTCTGGGGCTCATGGCGATTCTCGGCTTCGGAATGTTCGGACTGTTTATCAAAAAGGGCTGGCTCACTCCAAAACGGAAACTCCGGCGTCTGCATAAATAAAAAGGGCCGCCCGATCTGGGCGGCCTTCTTTCTTCCGAACCTTGGAAGCGGTTACATCTTTTTGAAACACAGCGTGGCGTTGTGTCCGCCGAAGCCGAGCGAGTTGCTGAGCGCAACCTTGATGTCCATTTTCCGGGCGACATTCGGGACATAGTCCAAATCGCAGTCCGGATCAGGCGTGGTGTAGTTGATCGTCGGCGGAGCAATTCCATCACGGATGGCCAGCGCACAGATAATCGCTTCAACTCCGCCCGCCGCGCCAAGCATATGGCCGGTCATCGACTTGGTGGAACTGATCGCCGTCTTGTAAGCCTTCTCTTCACCCAACGCCTTTTTGATCGCCAGCGTTTCGCCCTTATCGTTGAGCGGCGTGCTGGTTCCGTGTGCGTTGATGTAGTCGACATCCTCGGCTTTCAAGCCAGCATCTTCGATGGCAAGCTTCATGCCGCGGGCGGCTTCGTCAGCCGCGGAATCCGGCGCGGTGATGTGGTAGGCGTCACAGGTGCGTCCGTAACCGGCCAGCTCACAGTAAATTCTGGCACCGCGTTTGATGGCGTGCTCTTTCTCTTCAATAACAATCATGCCCGCACCTTCGGACATCACAAACCCGTCGCGGTCTTTGTCAAACGGACGGGAAGCACCTTTCGGGTCGTCATTGCGACGGCTGGTGGCCCGCAGGGCGGCGAATCCGCCAACACCCAGCATGGCAATAGAAGCTTCGGAACCGCCAGCGACCATCACATCCGCATCACCGTACTGGATGATCCGCATGGCTTCACCAATGGAGTGTGTTCCGCTGGCGCAGGCGCTGGTGACACAGAAATTCGGACCTTTAAAGCCATATCGTATGGCGACATATCCAGAAAGAATGTTGGTGATCATCTGAGGAATCAGCTGCGGAGAAATGCGGCGAGGCCCGCCTTCGATCGCCCGGATGCACTGTTCCTGCATAAACTGCATTCCGCCAATCCCTGAGCTGGCGATCACACCGATGCGGTGCAGATCGAGCGCACCAAGATCCAGCCCGGCATCTTCAACCGCCATGATGGATGCGGCGATCCCCCACACGGAAAACGGATCCATTTTCCGGGCTTCTTTGGCATCGAGAAATTTTTCAATCTGAAGGTCACGGACTTCGCCGCCGATCGTCACAGGGTACTGGTCGATATCCGTCATGGATTTAACCTGATCGACACCGGACTGCCCGTTTTTGATTCCATCCCAGAATCGGTTCAGCTCGCTCGCGATCGGCGAAACAACCCCTAATCCTGTTATAACCACTGTGCGACGCTTCATAATTCTCCTTCGAACATACTGTATAAAAAAAGCCGGGAACCTTTGAAAGTTCCCGGCTTTTCTATCACAAAGTCTCTTTATTCACCAAGACCTTTTGATTTCAGATAGTCGATCACAGCGCCGACGGAAGTGAGCTTTTCAGCATCTTCGTCCGGAATTTCCGCGCCGAATTCTTCTTCGAAAGCCATCACGAGTTCAACGGTGTCGAGCGAGTCGGCGCCGAGGTCTTCGATGAAGGAAGCTGCGGGGGTAACCTGATCCGCATTTACGCCAAGCTGTTCTACGATGATATCTTTTACTTTATCTGCAAGTGCCATAATATTTCTCCTTAGTTTCGGCTCCTGAATGAACGTCTCTTTAACCTACATAACCATGCCGCCGCAAGTCGAAATCACCTGTCCGGTGACATAACCTGAGGCATCCCCCGCCAGGAAAGCGACCACATTGGCCACGTCTTCAGGGTCGCCAAAGCGGCCCAGCGGGATATTTGTGAGCATTTTCTGCTGCACTTCTTCTGAAAGCTTGTCTGTCATCGGTGTGCGGATAAATCCGGGGGCGACCGCGTTGCAACGGATGTTGCGGCTGGAAAGTTCCTTCGCAACCGTCTTGGTGAAGGAAATCACTGCGCCCTTGGAGGCGGCATAGTTGGCTTGGCCGGGATTGCCGATCAGTCCGATGATCGAGGCGATGTTGACGATGCTGCCGGAACGCTGTTTCATCATTCCGCGCATCGCGGCTTTGGTGAAAAGGAATACGCCCTTGAGATTGACGTTCATCACGGCATCCCAATCGGCTTCGCTCATACGCATCAGCAGTCCGTCTTTGGTAATCCCCGCATTATTAACCAGAACATCAACCGCTTTGCCAAAATCGGCTTCGATCTGCTTAACGGTGGCATCCACGCCTTCCGCGTTGCTGACATCCACGCTGTAGCATTCGACACGGCGGCCAAGCGCCTTAACTTTTCCAGCGGTTTCTTCGAGCCATTCAGCCTTAAGATCGCAAAGTGCGAGATCGGCACCTTGCGAAGCGAGTTTCAGCGCGATTGCCTGGCCAATGCCGCGGGCCGCGCCGGTTACCAATGCAACTTTTCCATCAAATTGTCCCATGAAAATCCCCTGTTTGCCTTGTTAGCCTTCCAGATCGGAAACGGCGCCTATGTTAGAGACGGCGACGTTCTTGTCAATCCGCTTCATCAGCCCTGCCAGCACTTTGCCGGGGCCGCACTCAACCACTTCCGCGACACCTTCAGCGGCAAGCCACTGCATCGATTCAACCCAGCGGACCGAGCCGGTGATTTGAGCAATCATGTTCGCGCGAATCGCTTCAACGTTCTCATGAGGTCTGCCGGTCACATTTGAAAGAACCGGCATGGAAGGCGCGTTCAACGAAATGGTTTCCAGGAATCCGGCGAGCCGATCGGCGGCAGGTTTCATCAACGGCGAATGAAATGCTCCGGCAACCGGAAGCGGCA
>JADYZA010000077.1 GCA_020853375.1 Verrucomicrobiota bacterium
TGTCTGGTTCTGGGACAAGGATTTTTAAAATCCCAAGCGGCAAACTACGCTCAGCGAGCGTTCTTGCGCTTGGAGCCCAACAGCTCGGAATCGGCGGCGGCAAAAAGATTTTCTGACGGCAGCGCGGCAACCCCGGCAGAGGCTTTGATTTTTCCAATGTTCGGAAAAATTTCTCCGCATCTTTCCAATGTCTGAAAAAACCGTTCCGCGAATTTCCTAGCATTGGAAAGTCCTGTTTCTGGCAGGATTACAGCAAACTCATCGCCGCCGATCCGGCAGACAACATCCGCTTTGCGCGCGGTTTCTTGTAGAAGCTTGGCGAAGGTTCTGAGCACGGCATCTCCGGCTTCGTGTCCGCAGGCGTCGTTAACGGCTTTAAATTGATCAATGTCCAAAAGAACTAAACTCAGCTCGCGACCATAGCGACAGGCGGCTTCAATATTCTGCGCGAGAGCCGCGTTGAAAAAGCGCCGATTATAGAGGCCGGTGAGCGGATCACGGACGGCTTGTTGCGCCAGCTCATCCGCAAGCTTACGGACATCGGCTGGCGCGCCGATTTCAGCAAGGCGACGCTGGAGAGTGTCATGCATGGTGCGTCATTAAAAAGAACTGTGCGTAAACCCAAGAAACCAGCTCCATGACCACATGCTTGAAGCCAGCGCTGTGGCGATACCAGTGGTTCAGATTGTAATAAGCAGGCTCTACAGCGATCACGCCGAGTGGATAGTTTTCACCCAAAACCGACCGGAACAGAAGATAGGATCGCCGGGCGTGAGCGCCAATGGTGTACAGATTGGCTGATTTTCCGAAGAGACCCAGTTGTTCCAGTCTAAGACGAACTGCCTGTGCGGAAACATAAGTCCGGTCGCGCAGTGTTTCAGGCGCCGGAATAGTGACGATGGTTTCCGCCGGAACCCCCAGAGCAATAAGACGCGCAGTGGCCATTTCGGCATAATTTTCGTAATGAAGAATTTTCTGTCCGAATGTGACCGGTCCGCCGGTGGTGATAACAATTTGTCCGGGACGAATGGCTTTTGCCGCTTCCTTGAGTTCTGCGTCCGCCAACCAGCCTTCGATGATCACCATTTCAGCCGCCGGAACCGGATGATTCTGCGCCAGAAAAGGATAAAGATGCCGGACGGCGACATAACACAAGCCGCCGATCAGGAAAAAAATCAGGCAGCAAGTCGGCCAAGTCGGCGTCCAAACCTCTCTTTTACGGAATAATTTCATGGGCTGAGGATATAGTCTTTCAGAGGGGTCAGAACAATTCATATCTTTTTGCAGAAAACTTTGGGCAGAGGTGTTGACACGGGGGTACCCCTCGTATATTTTCCCCGCCTTGCATTTGAACCGGAAAGATTTCTAATGAAGACATTTGTAGCAAACGAAAATGATGTTAAACGGGACTGGTACGTGGTCGACGCCACAGACAAGTCCACCGGACGCCTGGCTGTATTTATTGCTGACCTTTTGCGCGGCCGCAACAAACCAACTTATACCCCGCACGTAGACACAGGTGCCTTCGTGGTGGTTATCAACGCCGACAAGGTGAAGCTGACCGGTAATAAGGAAGAAAAGAAAATCTATCAGGACTACAGCGGCTTCCCAAGCGGCTTGCAGAACCGCAGTGCGGCAGTAATCCGTGAGAAGAATCCGACGCGCATCATCATGCAGGCTGTCGAAGGGATGCTCCCCGGCAACCGTCTGATGCGCAAAACGATTACCCGTTTAAAAGTTTATGCCGGACCGAACCACCCGCATACGGCGCAGAAGGTTCAAACACTCGAATTCAAGGCTAAGTAAGGAGTATCACGTGGTAGCAGCGAAAAAAGTTGATCAGTTTGCCGCAACAGGCCGGCGCAAAACATCGGTAGCGCGGGTCAGCCTCATCAAGGGATCCGGCGTGATCACCGTGAACGGCAAAACCGCCAAAGATTATTTTGACACACAGGACATGCTCGACACCGTGGTGCGTCCGCTGGTGCTCACCGACCGTGTTAATCAGTACGACATGACGGTCACCGTCAAGGGTGGCGGAAAAGTCGGCCAGTGCGGAGCGATCTCCCACGGCACCTCCCGCGCCTTGATCAAAGCGGAAGAAGAGCTGAAACCGATCCTCAAAAAAGGCGGCTTCCTCACTCGTGATGCGCGCATGAAAGAACGTAAGAAACCGGGTCAGCCGGGTGCACGCAAACGCTTCCAGTTCTCGAAACGTTAAGCCATACGAGGCCTGCGAACAAAGTCCCGGCACTCTTACGAGACCGGGACTTTTTTTATTCCGAAAATATGTGCGGGAGTGTAGTCTCCCGCATCTGGAGTTGAATTTATGAAAAAAACACTACCTCTGCCCAAAGGGTTTTCAGCCGCCGGAATTTCAGCCGGAATCAAGAAGAAGAAAAAAGACATGGCCCTGATTGTCTCCGACGTTCCTGCGGAGAGCGCGGCGGTTTTCACAACCAATCAAGTTAAAGCCGCGCCCGTTAAGTGGGACATTAAGGTTGTCGAAAATAATGGAGCTCAGGCAATTGTCATGAATAGCGGAAACGCCAATGCCTGCACCGGTGAACAAGGCATGGCCGATGCCGAAGCCATGGCCGCTCTAACCGCCGGAAAACTCGGCATCAAGCCGATCAATGTTTTTGTCTGCTCAACGGGCACCATCGGCAAACCGCTGCCTATGGATAAAATCGCCGGAGGCATTGAGCTTCTTTTCGATGACCTCTCTCCAGAAAACGGGATGGATGCCGCAGAAGCGATGATGACGACCGACCTCGTCAGTAAAACCGTCACGGCTGAAATAGAGCTGGATGGTAAAACGGCGCGCATTACCGGCCTGGCCAAAGGCTCCGGCATGATTGAGCCAAATATGGCCACCATGCTCGCTTTCATCCTGACAGATGCCGCAGTTGAAAAACATGCGTTGCAGTGCGCCCTGCGGGTCGCGGCGGATATGAGTTTCAACCGGATTACCGTCGATGGGGACCGCAGTACAAACGACAGCGTTATCTGTCTGGCTAACGGAAAAGCGGGTAATGAAGTGATCTCGCAGAATTCCAAACACTGGAAGCTTTTTGTCCAAACCTTGGAACGGCTCCTTTTTGAACTTTCCATGATGATCGTTAAAGACGGCGAAGGCGCGACGCGGGTCATTACCGTTCGAGTCAAAGGCGCGGCCACGAATGGCGAAGCAGAAGAGGCCGCACGGGCCGTTGCCAATTCCATGCTCAATAAAACAGCATGGGCGGGCAAGCGGCCAAACTGGGGCCGGATTATGGACGCGATCGGTTATTCCTATGCCCAGGTTCAGGAAAACAAGGTTGATATTGATTACAACGATGTCCCCGCCGTGCGGAACGGCATGACGGCTGGAACACCGGAAGAGGATCTGATCGCGGCGGTTTCAAAAGAGGCTTTCACCATCCACATCAATCTGAATCTCGGAAGCGGAAGTACAGTGGTCTACACCTGCAACTGCACCGAGGACTACGTGCGGATTAACGCGGAATAACACAGGAATCTATCATGCAGCAGATGATTGAAAAAGCGGCGGTACTGATCGAGGCCTTGCCCTATATCCAGAAATTCAGGGGCGATACCGTCGTCGTTAAATTCGGCGGCAGCATCATGGAAAGCGAAATCGGCTACCGGAACATCCTGAAAGATGTCGCCTTCATGGAATGCGTCGGCCTTCAGCCGGTTATTGTTCACGGCGGCGGAAAATCCGTTTCTAAAAAAATGCGGGAAGCGAACATTCAGCCGAACTTCGTGCAAGGTCTTCGGGTAACGGATGCCAAGACAATCGAAGTGGTGGAAAGCGTCCTCAACAATGAAGTGAACCCCCATCTAGTCGAAATCATCCAAAACTACGGTGGGAAAGCACACGGGATTCACGGCGAAGACATCGTGAAAGTGAAAAAACACACCGGTGTTGACCCGCTGACTGGCGAGGAACTCGACTGGGGCTATGTCGGCAAAGTGACGCACGTAAATGTTGAGCCAATCAAGGCGTTCCTCAAAGCCGACATCATTCCGGTCATCACGCCGCTCGGACGCGGCGAAGATGGAAAACTCTATAACGTCAACGCCGACGACGTTGCCAACGCCGTCGCCTGCGCCCTACAGGCACGGAAGCTGGTGTTCCTCAGCGATGTCCCCGGACTGCTACGGGATATCAACGATCCGGCTTCGCTGATCTCGACGTTGAGTCTGGAAGAAGTCGAAGACCTGATCGCACGGGGCATCATCTCCGGCGGTATGCTGCCGAAAATTGGCGGTGCAGTTGATGCGCTGAAAGCGGGCGTCAGCAAAGCCCACATCATTGACTCCGCCCTACCCCACTCGCTACTGCTGGAACTTTTCACCGACAAAGGCGTCGGAACCGAGATTGTGAGATGAGTATGAAAAGCGCTGAAATTATTGAACTGCACAAAAAGTATGTGATGCCGACCTACGCGCCGGGGCTTGTGCTCGTTAAAGGTCAAGGTTCCAAGGTTTGGGATGCTGACGGTAAGGAATACCTCGATTTTCTGGCCGGTATCGCCGTGCTGAACGTTGGACACAGCCATCCGGCGGTCGTAAAGGCCATTCAGGAGCAGGCGGCGAAGCTGGTGCATGTTTCCAATCTTTACTACAACGAAAACCAGCCACGGCTCGCGCAGGCGCTTTCCGAGCGGTCGATGGGCGGCAAGTGCTTCTTCTGCAATTCCGGTGCCGAGGCCAACGAAGGGCTAATCAAACTGGCGAGACTCTGGGGATCGGCCAAAGGCAAATATGAAGTGATCACCATGAAGAATTCCTTTCATGGCCGGACACTGGCGACGCTGACCGCCACCGGCCAGGAAAAGGTGCAGAAAGGTTTCTATCCCCTGCCCGAAGGTTTCAAATACGCCGAATTCAACAACCTTGAATCGTGCAAAGCCGCCGTGACGGACAAGACCGCCGCCATTCTTGTTGAATCCGTTCAGGGCGAAGGCGGCATACTTCCCGCCGATCCGAAGTTCATCAAAGGACTGAGGAAACTCTGCGATGAAAAAGATATGCTTCTGCTCTGCGACGAAGTGCAGGCGGGTGTCGGCCGGACCGGCAAGTGGTTCGGATTCCAGAATTACGGCATCGCGCCGGACGCGTTCTCACTGGCCAAAGGACTCGGCAATGGATTCCCAATCGGTGCAGTCGTCGCCGCGCCGAACGTTTCTGATGTGTTCCAGCCCGGAAATCACGCAACCACCTTCGGCGGAACGCCGCTGGCCTGCGCCGCCGCGCTGGCTGTCATCGAAACGATCGAAAAAGAACACCTGCTTGAAAACGCAAAAAAAATGGGCGCGCTGTTCCTCAAAAAACTTCAGGCGATTGCCGCGAAGTATGCGTGGATTGAAGGCGTCCGCGGATGCGGTTTGATGATCGGACTGGTGCTGAAGGATAACGCTGGACCGCTCCAGAAAATTTTACAGGACAAAGGACTACTTACTCTCGCCACGGCCGTGCGGGTTCTGCGGATGCTTCCGCCGCTCAACGTCACCGCCGAGGAAATTGAACAAGCCGCTACGCTCATCGACGAAGCCTGCGCAGAAATGGACAAAATACAATGAGCCGGGCCACATTTCAGGTAAAACCTAGTGAAGAAGGACTTCCGCTGGTGGATGTTCTTTCCGAACGATTCCGCTGTTCTAAAAAACAGGCCCGCGTACTGCTGGACGCACGGCAGGTTTTTGTCAACGGTCAGCGTGTCTGGATGGCCAAGCACACGCTGAAACTCAAAGACGTTATTGAGGCGGTTCGCCCAGAGTCGAAAACACACAAAATCGAAATTCTGCAACGCTCCGGCGACTTGATTGTTGTCAACAAGCCGTCCGGCATGGTGACAAATGGAAGCGACCGCAGTCTGGAAGTTCGCCTGCAGCACGAGCTGAACAATCCGAACATTTGCGCCGTTCACCGGCTCGACCGGGACACCTCCGGATGCGTCATGTTCTCTGCCACCACCGCTGGCAAGGAAGCCATGATTCCGCTGTTCAAGGATGAGAAGATCGTGAAAATCTACCGGGCCATCGCCATTGGCCGCGTCTCCGATTCTCTAAAAACCATCACGCGTGATATCGACGGTGAATCGGCCACGACACTCGTGAGCGTGCTCGACCGTAACCGCGACGCAAGCTATCTGGAACTGCGTATTCACACCGGCCGGACGCATCAGATCCGCAAACATCTCGCCGCCATGCGCCATCCCGTGCTGGGCGACAAGGAATATGCGGGCGAACAGCGCGGCAACCCGATTTTCCGCGCGGTACCGCGCCAGATGCTTCACGCCTGTAGATTAATTCTGCCGGACCAGAAAAACGAAAAAGCTCTGCGTGTCAGCGCTCCGGTTCCGGAAGATTTCCAAGCCATCCTGACCGCGCTGAAGCTGAAATAATTTCCAGTATCTGGAAAAAAGAAACCCCGCCAGCGGCGGGGTTTTCCAAGCTTCGGAACTTTTATTATTCCTTAGCGGTTGGGGGCGCCGATTTTTTACCTTCATGCTTAGGGCCGCCCGGCTGTTTGCCTTCCGGACGATTCATCGGCATCTCGCCGGACAGAATCCGTTTGACCTGATCTTCGATACGGGCGGCTTTGTTCTTTTCAGCATCCGCCAGCCGTTCTTTAAGTTTCGGCAGGTCCGCTTCGGCCTGTTCTACCCGCTTTTTATATTCGGCCAGCATCTTATCCATGCCTTCCGTCACCTTGGCGCGCAGTTCGGCAACCAGAGCCTCTTTCTTTACAGGATCGGTTTCATTGCGAGCCGCCTCGCCGAGTTTCATCATCGCTGCGTGATGGGCTTTCAGCTTCTCCATCTGTTCCGGTTTGATCTGAGGCATCTGAGCTTTATGCGCTTTCATCTTTTCCATCTGCTCAGGAGCAAGTTTCGGACTCTGCTCCGCGGCGTTCTGAACTTTTGTCGCCTCAGGAACGGCCACCACCGGAGCGGCTGTTGCAGGAGCTGATTCATCGGCACTCTTGGTAAACAGTTTTTTGTACCACGGAACATTGTTTGTTTCCGCCGCAGCCAGTCCGGCTGTACATGCACCAACCAACATAACGATCATCCACTTTTTCATCGCGCTCTCCTTCGGGTTACATTTCCATGACATTCAGCGAATCGCCTGATATGGCCACGATCAGGTTTTCCAGTCTGCTCAGATCCTCTTCAAACGGATCGTTCCACACGTCCACTCCCGCCGCAGATACAGAAGCGACAGAAGTTGAAGAGACCCTTGTTCCATGGAAATCAAAAAGGCCGGCGGCCAGAATAAGACACGCCGCCAA
>JADYZA010000078.1 GCA_020853375.1 Verrucomicrobiota bacterium
CTGTGACGAACTGGCTGATTAATCCCGGAATGCCCATACCTTTTTATGCAACGGAAGTTCACGGGATCACCACGGAGATGGTAACGAATGCGCCTGCTTTTTCGCATGTCTGGCCGGAGTTCGCCGCCTTCTGTCAGGGAAGCGTTTTGCTGGCCCATAATGCGGCGTTCGACATCCGCTTTCTGCAAGCGGAGTTGGCGAGCGCCGGGTTGATGCCGAAGGAACTGCTGATCGGTGACACGCTGCCGCTGTTCCGACGGTGGTTCCCGCAGGCCGGAACGTATTCACTGGAGCCGCTTTCGTCATTTCTCGGTGTGCGGGGCGGAGATTATCATCGTGCCGAGGCTGATTCGTTTCATATCATCAACATATTCAACGAAGGTATGAAATCCCGCCGCGGCATAACCCTTCAGCAGTTCGAGCGGGATGCGGGCGGATTCGAACAACTCGGCAGGAAGTGAAAATGATGCAAACGATCTCTTCGAAGGATAATCCGAAGCTCAAGGCGGTTCGTGCGCTGGTGCGTTCCAAAAAAGACCGACAGCAGACTTCCGCATTTGTAATGGAAGGCATTCGTGCGTTATCCGCACTGGCGGACGGTTCGGCGCTTCCGCAGTACAGGTTGAAGGAGCTTTGGATTTCTCCGGATGCGGTCGATGTCGTGAAGGCTTTCGCGGTTCCGGTGTATATGGTTGATCGTGAAGTGATGGAGCAACTTTCTGACTGCCGCACTTCGCAGGGAATTCTTGGCGTGGTTGAATATACGCCGGAGCCGCTGGTAATTGATCCGGCGAGGGGAAACTATCTACTTCTCGACGGGTTGGCCGATCCGGGGAATCTGGGAACGCTGATCCGCTCGGCGGTCGCATTCGGTTTCGCCGGGGTTTTTTTGCACGGCGACACCGTCGAGGTGTTCAATCCGAAAACGGTGCGGGCGACGATGGGGGCTCTTCCGTTTTGCAAGGTTTGGAAAACCGGCGGCGAAATTTTCCAATGTTTGGAAAAATCGGGCTACGATCTGATTTCGACGGTCATTCACGGCGGGGAAAATCTGAGCACGATGAAGTTTGGTCCGAAGAATGTACTGGTGATCGGCAATGAGGCGCATGGCGTTTCAGAGGCGATTCAGCGGTGTGCGACGCGCCAGCTTTCGATTCCGATGTTTGGAACAATTGAGTCCCTAAATGCGGCGGTTGCCGGTTCGGTTTGCATGTTCTCGATGACCTCAAGGGCGTGAGCCAGAAACTATAGATGCCGGTGTAGTTTCCGGAGATGTCTCAGGTGTTTGATCATCAAAATCGGATGATGAATCAGGCTGCGCGGTGCGGAAAAGCGCATAACCTCTCGGATGCTTTCCCGCACATCAGATCGATAGCAGTAATCCGGGCACATGAAACAGGTGGAGCTTTCTTCGGGCAGACGGCATTCATTTAAGCGCGCGGTAACGTAGCGGAGCAGTTCAGCGCAACTGCCGCAGAGCGGTTGCTTCTGGTGTTTTGCCCGGCAATATAAGCGAATTAGTGCCTGAGCTGTCTTTTGTTTGTCTTCCCGTTTCATAAGGTAATCAACTCTTTGAAAGCTAACAGGCTGTTTCCCGAACAGGAAGCTGTTTTTTCGGACTTTTTAAAACTCAGCGGAAAGATTCCAACCGTTGGAAAGTTCCGGTAGGATGTTGCGAAATGATCCGGCCTCTAGAACATCCTGAAACGCTTCTGGCAACCGAGCGGTTTTTCGCGTCCGGCGGCGGGCTGGAACAGGCGCATATCGGCACCGAATTTCCGTTTGAAATTCGTCCGCAGCAGCAGCAGATGGCGCGCGCTGTGGCGGAAGCTTGCGCCGGATCCTGCCATTTGGCGGTTGAGGCGGGTACGGGTGTCGGGAAGAGCTTTGCCTATCTTGTTCCGCTGATTCTGAATGCGCTGGCGCAAAATGTCCGCGCCGTGGTGGCAACGTACACGATCACGCTTCAGGAACAGCTGATGGAAAAGGATATTCCGTTCCTGCAGGAATCTCTCGGCGTGGAGTTTAAGGCGCGGCTGGTGAAGGGGCGTTCAAATTATCTTTGTTTGCGTCGCCTGTCACGGGCCCGGCAGATGGGGAGCGATTTGTTTGACCCGTCCAAAGAGTTTGATCTGGATCGGATCCGAGCCTGGGCCGACCGCGCCGTCGAGGGCAGTCGGCAGGAGCTTGAGCCTCAGCCGTCTTCCGAGGTTTGGAGCGCGGTATGCGTTGAGCATGGCAACTGCCTTGGCAAAAAATGTTCCGATTATGACCGCTGTTTTGTGATGAAGGCGCGCGCGGGACTGAACGATGCAAATCTTTTAGTGGTGAACCATCATCTCTTTTTCTCCGAGCTGGCCGTGCGTTCGACAGGCGGCGCGTTTTTACCGGACTACGGTATGGTGGTATTCGATGAGGCGCATCAGATGGAGAATGTCGCAGCCGAACATCTGGGCATTCGCCTTTCACGCTACGCCGTGGAGCATTGGCTTCGATTGCTGTTCACGCAGGACAACCGCAAGGGCCTTTTTGCCGTCCTGCGCGACGGGCGCGGCGCGGATTTGACCAATCGTATCTGGGAAGAGAGCGAACGGTTTTTTAAAGCGATTCACAAACATTGTCAGTTGTCGGAAAACAACCAAACGGTGCGGTTGCGCGAACCGCCCGCTGTCGAAACCAGCCTGACCGAACGGCTGGCGGAACTGGATGTCTACTTCGGTACGCTGATACGCGATATGGAAGATGAAAGTCTGAAAGCCGAGCTCCAGTCGGCGCGGATGAAAGGTAAGGCCTTCAGCGAAATGCTGACGACATTTCTGACTCAAAGCGCGCCGGGCCATGTTTACTGGGCCGGGCTGGAAGGGCGGACACATAAACAGCCGGTGCTGTATTCCGCTCCGGTGGATGTGGCTCATTCGCTGAAAGAAATGCTGTTTAATGAGGTGCCGAGCGTGGTGATGACGAGTGCGACGCTGGCAGTTGGCAACAACCTGAGCTGGTTCCGCGGGCGCGTCGGTGCGGAACATTGCGATGAATTGCAGGTTGGATCGCCCTTTGATTACAGCCGCCAGATGCGCGTTAAAATCCCCGCCAACATGCCGGATCCATCGGATGAACGGGCGTTCGAAGAGGCGGTGATTGAGGCGTTGCCTCGCTATATTGCTCAGGGCCACGGGCGGGCATTTGTGCTGTTTACCAACGCCGCCCTCATGCGCCGCGTGGCCGAACGGGTGAAAGACCAGCTCGACGGAATGGCGTTTGATTTATTGGTTCAGGGGGCCGGACTTCCGCCGCACGCGATGCTCAAGCGGTTCCGCGAGCACGGATCGGCGGTTCTGTTCGGTCTGGACCGCTTCTGGATGGGTGTGGATGTGCGCGGCGATGCGCTGAGCAATGTGATTATTGTCCGCCTGCCGTTTGCGGTTCCGGATCATCCTTTGGTGCAAGCGCGGCTGGAAGATGTTACGGCGCGCGGCGGCGATGCGTTCCGTGATTATTCTCTTCCTTCGGCGGTGCTGAAATTCCGGCAGGGAACCGGGCGGCTGATTCGAACCGCTAGTGATGAGGGGACACTTGTCATTCTCGATCCGCGCGTAACCCGCAAGTGGTACGGAAGGCTTTTTTTGAGTTCTCTGCCGGAATGTCCGGTTGAGATTGAAGAATAACAGTCCGGGAAGGGTATTTTATTCTGGCGGATAAATCCGTAGAACGTCTATAAGGTGTGAGTCAAAGGTCTTCGGGAAGGAACGCGATTATGGGGATTAAAACGGTCGGTCTGATTCTGGGCGGCGGCGCGGGAACCCGTCTTCAACCTCTCACACAGGATCGCGCGAAACCGGCGGTTCCAATCGCTGGGAAATACCGGTTGGTGGATATCCCCATCAGCAATTGCATCAACAGCGGTATTCGCTCGATCTACCTGCTCACGCAGTTCAACAGCATGTCGCTTCACCGGCACATTCAGTCGACCTACATTTTTGATCAGTTTTCCCCCGGATATGTTCGGATGCTAGCCGCCGAACAGACGCCGACCTCCAGCGGCTGGTTTCAGGGAACCGCCGATGCGGTACGCCAGTCCATGAGACATTATATGGCCAGCGACCCAGACATTGTTGTCATCCTTTCCGGCGATCAGCTCTACCGGATGGATTTTTCGGAAGTGATTCGCGAACACATCGAACGCAATGCCGATGTCACCATCTGCACCAAGCCGGTGCCGCGCCGCGAGGCGGGCGCGCTCGGCATCATGCATGTGAATGAGAAAAGCAAGATTGTCGAATTTGTTGAAAAACCGGGCGACACTCCGCGTCTGAAGGAACTGCGCGCGCCGATGTACAAAGACGAGCGCTATTTGGCCAGCATGGGGATTTATATTTTTAACACCGCCGTACTGACAGGGCTTCTGTGCGGTAACGATCACATGGACTTCGGAAAAAACATCATCCCGGCGGCCATTCACAACTGCAACGTTTACAGTCACATCTTCGAAGGCTACTGGAAAGATATCGGAACGATCGGCATGTTCCATGATGCCAATCTGGCGCTGACCGATATTGTTCCTGAATTTACTTTCTACGACGCTTCCGCGCCGATTTACACGCATATGCGTTATCTGCCGCCGTCCAAAATCAACTGCTGCGACCTGAACCGTTGTCTGCTGGCGGAAGGATGTATTATTTCCGGACATCGGATTCTACGCTCCGTCATCGGCCTGCGTGCTGTGATCGGCGAGGGAACCGTGATCGAACATTCTGTCATCATGGGTGCCGACTATTTTGAACACGAAAAGACAGCTGAGAATAACGGCAACATTCCGCTGGGTATCGGTCGAGACTGTTACATCAAAAACGCGATCATTGATAAAAATGTGCGGATCGGGAACAGCGTCTATATTTCCCCCGAAGGAAAACGGGAAGGCGAGGAAACTCCGTTTTCGGTTGTTCGTGACGGCGTGATCGTCATTCCAAAAGGCACCGTCATTCCGTCCGGAACTCGGCTCTAATGCGATCGGCGTAGAAAGGATACCGCTCCGGATTTCCGGTGCGGTATCTTTTTTTCCAGCGCTTGTACATCCACAGCCAATGCTCAGGATGTTTGCTGACTTCACGCTCAATGGCGGAAAGAATTTGCTGGGTCAGGTCTTGAGTGGTTTCTTCGGATGAAGTTTCCGGAGGTTGGATGGTTTCGGTGACATAAACTCGGTAGTGTCCGCCACGAAGCGGTGCGCAGAATCCGATAAAAATCTCGCTGCCAGTTTTTGCCGCCAGCGCCGCCGGGGCAGGCGTTACAGGAACCGGCAGGCCAAAATAGTCCGCCCAGATTCCCCCTTCGTTTTCTTCCGTGTTCTGATCCACTAGAAAGGCGGTTTTTCCTCCGGCGCGCAGAACGCCAAGGAGTTTTCGTAGAGCGCCGTCACGCGGAATAATTTTCTGGCCGGTTACCTCACGGCGCGCAATCAGCATCCGGTCGACATCGGGGTTTTTGACCGGCATGGCGATGCTGTGGAACGGAAAGCCATGCAGGGCCATGATCTGGCCGACCACTTCCCAGTTGCCGAAGTGCGCGGTGATACAGACCTGGTTTTTGTTACAGAAAAGCCGCTGCATGCTGTCGTCGAGTTCGACATATTTTGTCAGTCGTTGTTCTGGACAGGTTCCGAACCAGATGACATCGAGAAATGTGCGTGTCATGGTGAGATAGGCGGTGCGGAGGATGGTCCGTTTTTCCGCGACGGTTTTTGTGTTTCCGAACGCTAGATTCAGGTTGGCTCGGCCGATCCGCCGTCCCCGGCTGTCAAAGAGAAATCCAAGGGTTCCACCGAGCCATGCGAGGCCAAGGATCGCTCTGCGGGAAAGTCGAGGAATGAGAGTCAGGCCGAAGCGGAATGCGGCGGTTTCAAACGGTCTGCGTCGGCGCAATTTGTCAGCTTTTTTCATATCAGCCGAAGACAACAGTACGGTTTTTATAGACCAGGACTTTATTTTGAAGGTGCGCCCAGACCGCACGGGACAAAACCAGTTTTTCAAGATCGCGGCCTTTGCGGATCAGACTTTCGACCGAATCCCGGTGGGTGACGCGCATTACTTCCTGTTCAATGATTGGACCTTCGTCGAGATCGCTGGTGACATAGTGGCTGGTGGCACCGACGATTTTCACGCCGCGCTGATGGGCGGAGTGGTACGGTTTAGCTCCGACGAATGCGGGCAGGAATGAATGATGGATGTTAATGACCCGGTTTGGATAGTTCCGGCAGAAGTCATTTGAGAGAATCTGCATGTAGCGGGCCAGAACAATCACATCAATGTTGTACTGCTTGAGCAGTTCCAGTTGTCTGGTTTCCTGCTCCGCCTTGTTGTCCTTCGAAACTGGAATGCAGTGGAAGTCAATTCCGTGCATTTTCGCCACCGGGGCCATATCGGTGTGATTACTGATGATCAGTGGAATCTCGGCATTCAGGTCGCCGGAGCTTTGCCGTGCCAGCAGGTCGAGCAGACAATGCGGGAATTTGGAGACAAAGATCGCCATGCGCGGCTTGTAGTCCGAAAAGTGCAGTTCGTATTTCATGGAGAAGCGGGCGGCGATCAGATTGAATTTTTCGCTGATCTGATCGCGGGGAAGGGCGAAACCGTTCAACTCCCATTCCACACGCATGAAAAAGACCTGCTCCTCCGCGTCTGTATGCTGTTCGAGATCGATGATATTTCCGTTGTGGCGCATCAGAAAGTCCGTCACGGCACAGACGATTCCCTGCCGGTCGGGGCAGGAGATTAACAGAATGGCAGATGCTTCATTTTTCACAGCCGGGTTCCTCCGTAAATTGGGAACGAACTTTATAGACATTGGCCGCAAACACCAATAGGTTTTTGCGCATGAAAAACTACCTAAAGACACTGTTCGGCGTGACAGTGGCAACCTTCCTTTTAGTTGGTTGCTCCGGTCCGGAAAAGAAAAGCGATGTGCAAATACAACCAGAACCCGTAAAGGAAACAAAAACTATGATTCTGATCAAGACCACCAAGGGCGACATCAAACTTGAACTCGACGCGACCAAGGCACCGAAAACCGTCGCC
>JADYZA010000079.1 GCA_020853375.1 Verrucomicrobiota bacterium
GATGGCGGCCACCTTCCCCTGCTCCGTCCACGCGCCGTTTTTTCCTTCGCGCCGGAATCCGGCAATGCCGAAATCGGCCAATGTTCGCAGGGCGACTTCCTCGAGGTTCCAAAGGTAACCATGCGAATCGGCGTCGGATCCGCCGAGATAAATAATTGGATACAGAACCCATTGCCCCGGTGCGTGGTACGTGACATCTCCGCCGCGTTCGGCATGAAAAACCTCAATGCCGAGCGCTTTGTACTCTTCCGGAGTTTTAAGCAGAAAGTTATCGCGGCCACGGTTGCCGAGCGTGATGGTCGGCGTGTGCTGAAGAATCAGAATGGTGTCGGGAATTTCGTCTGCCTGCCGCGCTGCGAGCAGACGGCGCTGCATTTCGAGTCCGGCCTGATAGGAAACCGGTTCATCAAACTGTACGGCCCAGCTTTTCATAATAAAAAAGGGCAGTTTGCACTGCCCTCCGACTTCAGCATTCTGAACTCTGACCGCCGATTTATTCTTCGGCGCAGGATTCTGCGTACTCTTCGGCGCTCATGAGATTGTCGACATCTTCCTCTTTGCGCAGCTCAATTTTGAAGAGCCAGCCGGCATCGTATGGACTGGCATTGATCATGTCCGGCGAATCTTCGAGGTCGCCGTTCACTTCCACAATCGTTCCGGCCACCGGGGCGTAGATGTCGGAAGCGGCTTTGACAGACTCCACAACAGCGACTTCGTCGCCGGCTTCGACTTCCCGACCGACGTCCGGCAGTTCAACAAAAGTAATGTCCGAGAGCTGGCTCTGGGCAAAATCAGTGATACCCACCGTGGCGGTGGTTTCATCGATTCTCAGCCATTCGTGCGTCTTCGCATAATACAGGTCGTTCGGTACTGCCATTTTTCTCTCCTTCGATGCTCTCTATTCAAATCTGGAGGCGCGAAGCGGAATTGAACCGCTCTAGCAGGTTTTGCAGACCCGTGCCTAACCTCTCGGCCATCGCGCCCTCGTTAAAGGCCCACCAATGTAATGAGACAAACGATTGTTTAAAGGAAAATTTTCCAAAATCGTAATTTATTTACCGATCTGGTGAAATGCCGCTCACTGGAGCACTGTATTATCGATCAAACGGGCCTTGGAAAACTTGACGGCCAGCGCAAGTAATGCCGGTTTTTCCAAGGTTTGGACAGGTCTCAACGTTTCATCATCCACAAGTTCGATATAGTCGACCTTCCCAGAAGTCGCCTCAATCGCGGCGCGCACCGCCGCTTTGATGTTTCCGGCGGCGCGCTCGCCCGCCGCGAAAAGCGCCCGCGCCTTTTCCAAGGACTGGAAGAGACAACCCGCCTCCAACCTTTCCGCTGGAGTCAGGTATTTGTTACGGGAGCTCATCGCGAGGCCGTCCGTCTCGCGGATGGTCGGTGCGGCGATAATCTTCACCGGAAAATTCAGATCGCGCACCATACGGCGGAGAATCCGCAACTGCTGCGCATCCTTTTCACCCAGCACCATAATGTCCGGAAGAACAATGTTCAGTAGCTTGGCCACCACCGTACACACGCCCCGAAAATGACCGGGACGCGATGCTCCGCACAGCACATTGGAAAGCGATTCCTCGTCCACCCAGATACTGTGTTCCTCAAGATACATATCCCCCGGCGTCGGATAAAAAAGAATATCCACGCCCGCATCGCGGCAGAGTTTTTCGTCGCGCTCAAAATCGCGCGGATAGGCGGCGAGGTCTTCGTTCGGGCCGAACTGCGCCGGATTGACAAAAATACTGGCAACCACCAGGTCGGCGCTTGTCCGTGCGGTTTGAACAAGAGAAAGGTGCCCCGCATGCAGATACCCCATCGTCGGCACAAAGCCGATCGTTTTCCCGGCGCGGCGGATATTCTGAGCCGTCCGCTGCATCTCTTCGGGCGAATTAATGATTTTCATGATTACGGAGCCAATCGAACATTGATTTTATAAAAACTGCTGGATTCAGCGTCGTGTACCGTATCGGTATAAGTCGTCTGAGGCCAGACGATATTGGTTTCCAAAGGCTGGAAGCTATTCTGCAAATTTGTTGTCCAGTTGATCGAATAAACGCGTCCGGAAACAGCGCTCCATCCGATCACAAACCCGCCCGGCCCTGCGGCTGGCGGCTGAGCTGTGCTCACTCTGAAAAATGAAGTCCGATTCGTCGGATTCAGCCCGGCGATATAAGTCTCCAGCACCGTGTTGATTCCGTTCGAAGCCGAAGCATTCGGATTCGCATTCGTCTCGCCGCCGAAATACTGAAGCTCCCACTCATTTGGAATGCCGTCGTAATCGATATCCGGTGCTTTGCGGTAATTGGCCAGCACGCTTTTCATACTCCGGATCGTGCGGGCATTATCGCCGTTCACCGCATCACCTGTCGGAACGCCTTTGTAACTAATTGATGGATTGGAAAAATATGCCACTCGGATATTGGTCACCCCGTCGGCAAAATATGCTCCTGACTCATACGTCATTACGGAACAATATCTCACTCCATTTGTTCCCGTCCAACGCCACCCGGCGGACCATTTATTGGCAGACCAGTTCTGCCATGAAGTCGGGCCGGGCTCCGAGGTCTGCTCTTTATAATGCCCGCATCCCATGTTATGACCCCACTCATGAACAACGGTGTAGGTCGAACGGCTCTGCTGAACTCGCACCACGCAAAAAGCATGCGACGATGAACCGTTTGTTCTCGTTAGTAGCCACCCCAAACCACCCGCGTCGTCAGTCTTTTCCAGCAGACAGACCAAATCCGCCTTATACTGATCGCGCAACGTCTGAACTGTGTCCAAAGTACTGTTTGTGCTACCGGTGAAGGTGAGATTGTTCAAATCGGCATAAATCCCTTGCTCCGTATAACTCACCTCTTCGCTATGAACCAGATTTAGATAAACTTGCGTGTCCGAGTTGGTATGTGCGGTGTTGGCTCGCTGCATTGCCCCGGCGATAACATTCTCGATACCGCTATTGGTCGCCGCCCAGCTTTTCGCCGCCGGAGTGTAAACGATCATCACATCGATAATACTCGATCCCGCCGGAGCACCCGGAACGGCATTGAACGGCAGAGCAACTGGTGGCGCCGGAACGTCCGCACCAGCATCCTTCACAGATGGCATTTGAGGTTCCGCTCCTTCAAGCACGTCGCTATTGGCACGATCGATCTCAACCGCATAATAAAACCCATCTCGGCGCTCGATAGAAAACGCTGTGCCGTCGGAAACCTCAACGGAAGCGGCCAATTCCCCGTTAAAATATGAAAGGTAAACCGTACCCTGTCCGCCCGGAATCTGGGCGGTCATTCCGACGGCACCGTTCGGATAGCGGGTCACGTTGCTGATTTCGGCCTCAAAAACCGCATTATCGAACAGCGCCATTGTGATGCGGTCGCCGACCTTCAGAATTGGCTCTGGCGTCATCCACGCCGGATCGGGAAAAATTTTCCGTGCCCGCTTCGCCGCAGGTGTGCGGCCTGTCCATAACACGTCGGCCACTTCACCGCCACGAATCAGCTTAGTCGGCTCAGCGCGCGAATCATCCAGCAAACCTGAACCAGCACCCGCCGAAGCAACCTTCTCTTGCGGAACACTGCGGTGAAAAAACAGAAATCCCGCCGTGAGAACGGTCAGAATCAGCAGGACTGTCCGAAAATGTTTCATCGGGTGGACGATAACAAATCAGGCCGGAAAATAAAACCCCGGCGACCAGCTATCTTTCCGGAAAGGCGGACGCTTCGACCTCTTTTTTATAGGTCGCCAGCGCGGACTCAATCTGCGGCTTGAGGTCAGCGAATTTTTTTACAAAACCTGGAACGTGTCCATGCCCCAATCCGAGCAGATCGGTGAAAACCAGCACCTGACCGTCACAATGCGGCCCGGCGCCGATTCCAATGGTTGGAACTTTCAGCGCGGCGGTGATTTTCTGCGCCAGCTCCGCCGGCACACATTCCAGCACGACGGCGAAAACGCCCGCCTGTTCCAGCGCCAGCGCATCGTCTATCAGTTTACGCGCCGAGTCGTCGGTCTTCCCCTGCATTCTGAAGCCGGTTTCTTTGACGCTTTGTGGAAGCAACCCGATATGTCCAAGCACTGGAATCCCGTTGGCGACCAGCCGTTCGATTAAATCCACGCGCATCGCGCCGCCCTCGATTTTAACGGCATCGGCACGCCCTTCCTTGATGAAGCGGCCCGCATTTTCCAGCGCATGCTCCAGCGTTCCCTGATACGACATGAACGGCATGTCGGCGACGACCAGCGCATCTTTCACGCCGCGAGCAACGGCGGCGGTATGATGAACCATTTCATCCATCGTCACCGGCAAAGTCGTTTCGTAGCCGAGCACCGTCATGCCGAGAGAGTCGCCAACTAAAACCAACGGAATGCCGGCTTCGTCCACATACCGCGCCGTCAGATAGTCATACGCCGTCAGCGTCGCAATTTTATGAACGCCCTTGAGCGCTTTAATTTTTACCGCTGTCATCTTCATAAATTCACCACCGCTCCGCAAAAAGCCGAACATCATCATTATCCGCCATTTCAGCAAGCACTTTTCGCACCGGACCCTGCGTGCCGGGCAGCACCAGTTCCGGGCGAATATCAGCCATCGGCTGAACGACAAAGCGGCGTTCCGCCCAGCGCGGATGCGGCACCTGCAACAAATCGCTATCCACCACCTGATCGCCGGAAAAAAGAATATCGACATCAATTGTGCGCGGCGCGTTGCGATCCTCGGTACGAACCCGGCAGAGCCGCGCCTCAACCTTTTTAATCTTCGTCAGCCACTCTTCCGCCGTGTACGGACTTTCGACAATCAGTACGGCGTTCAGGAATTTCATCGCCGCATATTCCGGCTTCACGCCGACCGGCTCGGTTTCGTACACCGGCGACTGGCCAGCAAACCGGACCTCTGGCTCCAGCAAAATCAGCGTCTTCGCCTGACTCAGCAAACGCAGGCGCCCGCCCATATTCGATCCCAGACAAAACCCGGTTTCCATAAACTCCTTTGGACTGCGGCAGCTTGCTGCCGCTTTGTTACTACGGGGCTCGCCCCGTAATCCTTTTTATAACCGCGGGGCAAGCCCCGCTCCATTAAAGCGCAGGCAAGCCTGCGCACTCCAAATTAATTCTCCAGAAATTCCAGAACCTTGGCGGGATGCTCGTCCGCTTTCGCCACTTTTTTCCAGTGTTTGGAAACGTTACCGTCCGGTCCAATGATTACCGTCGAACGGATTGTTCCCATAACCATTTTGCCGTACTGCATCTTTTCACCAAACGCGCCGTACTTGCGCATCACACGCGTGTCGGGATTGGAAAGCAGCACAAACGGGAGTTTAAATTTTTTAACAAAACTTCCGTGCGAGGTCAGGCTGTCCCGACTCACACCCAGCACGATCGCGTTGAGCTTTTTGAGTTTCGGTTGCAAGTCACGAAAGCCGCAGGCTTCTTTGGTGCACCCGGGCGTATCGTCTTTCGGATAAAAGTAGAGCACCACGGTTTTACCAAGATAATCGGCGAGGGAGTGTTCTTTCCCGTCGCTGCCATTCAGCGTAAACGCCGGAGCCGGTTTGCCGACTTTAACTGTCATAATAACTCCTTTGGACTGCGGGGGCTTGCCACCGCTTTGTTATCACGGGGCTTGCCCCGTTATTTTAAACCGCGGGGCGAGCCCCGCTTAATAATGCGCAGGCAAGCCTGCGCACTCCATATTTTAATACTCAAGAGTCCCTTCAAAAACATGTTCAGCCGGGCCGGTCAGCGTCACGTCACGCGCACCGTCATCCGTCAGCATTCCATCGACAACCAGTGTATCGCCGCTGGCGACACGAACATTCACTGGAAACTTCACCCAGCCGTTTTTCGCGGCAATCAGAGCGCAGGCTGTCACACCGGTCCCGCAAGCCGGCGTTTCCGCTTCCACACCTCGTTCATACGTTCGGATGCAAAGTCCGCCGTCCGGCGCAATTTCCATAAAATTCACGTTGGTTCCGGCTGGCGCGAATTGTCTATGACGGCGAACCGCCGACCCGACCTCCTGCACATCCACATTACTCAGCTCGCCAGTACGCATCACAACATGCGGCACACCGGTATTCACGAAACCATACATCAGATTCCGCCCGGCCAGCTCCAGTGAACCGTTCAGATTCCATCCGGATGGCGAAGTCATCCAAAGCCGGACGCCCTTCTGCATCACCTGCGCTTTAAGCTGTCCGGCCTGAGTCTCAATCGTCATTTTTTTCCCAGCGACGCCCAGCTCGAACGCCAGCCGCGCGACACAGCGCGCGCCGTTACCGCACATATCCACCTCGCCGCCGTCCGGATTAAAAAACCGCATCCGGAAATCCGCCGTGGCCGACGTCTGAATCAGAATAACGCCTTCCGAGCCAACGCCGGAGTGGCGGGCGGCGATGTGCGCAATAAACGCCCGGTCGTCGGCAGGAAACCTGCCGCGGCGGTCGTCGAAAAGCACGAAATCATTCTTCGCTCCGTGCATCTTCCAGAATTTAATTTTCATGGAAAAAGTCCCGTGATAGTTTCTGCCCGATGAGCGCCACATTAAACAGCACCGATGCACGGAAAGAAACAGAAAAACTGCGCGCCGAGATCGAGCGCCA